>DASULL010000141.1:0-3557 GCA_036278215.1 Gammaproteobacteria bacterium
CGCAGTCGTCTACGCTCCCCAGGTCAGCGATAACCTCGGAGCGCTTCGGCTCAGAGATGTTGGCGAAGGAAATCCTGCCAGCATTCAGACAAGCCTCAATCGCGGCATCCGGCCGGCGGTTTGTCGTGAGGGAGAGCTCACCAATGCGCGCCGGATCAAGCTTTTTGTACGCGTCGAACCACTTACGAAGCATCGATCTAGAGCGTGCAGTCTTGCCGGTCTTCTTGAGCATCCAGTCCCAGGAAAGCTGATGCGCGCCGGGATCAGGGGTGAACTTGACCTGTTGAAGGTCAACGAGACCATCGCTGCGTTCGATGACGATATCATCCAAGCCTTGCGGTGCTTCGTTTTCATCGTCGCTCTCGAATTTGACCCGGCTATAGCGGGCCGGTGCGTCGAGCCAGTCACACAGGACCTTGAGGCCCTGCCGATTCTGATAAATGTAACCGGCCGCGGTGATTGCAGTGTTCTTGATTTTCTCAGACATGGTTACGCGACATGATGAGCTCAGTCTTGATCCAAGCTTCCAGTGTATCCACTCGCACGAACTTGATCGGAACAAGGTAAGGCGGATGAACCATCCAGTAGTAAAACGTTTCGGTTCACGTAGAGTTTCACATACCTAAAAGACTTGGCTTCCGATTTCGCCACTTCAGTAGCTCAAGCATCCTTGATGCGGTTCTTCTAGTTCGGCTTCCATTCGTGCAAGTCTGCGCTCCCGCTTCTCTCGCGACTTCTTCCCCGCGTCCTCTTCTCCCTGTCTGCAGCCTGTCTCACCATAGCGAGGTTAGCGCCAAACCTGCGACCAGCTGGCATGCTGGCGGCGCCAATCGTGCCTAGGCCTCTTAGGCGAGCCGACAGCACACGCTTCACACCGACCGATCCTTCCGGAACGGTGACCGGCCGTAACGAAGCGCGCTCGGGGTCAGGTCGATCTTCGTGGCACTCTATATATAGCGCAGGCAGCCCTCTGAAGTTGGGCCTTTCCGCCCTCTTGAGCCGCACTCACAGGATGAGAGGCAAAATGACCTGTACCGGATCTTCAGTCGGTGCCAGCAGGCCGCTGGCTTAGGCAACGGCGCCGGCTGCCGGAAACAGGTTTCTCCACAGCCTCGTTAGCGGGCCAACATGTAGTTCCCGCTGGCTTAGACTAAATGGATCGGCAACCAGCAGCGGTTCGCATGACATGCCGCTGCAGCCGACGGCTTGGCTGCGGCTAAGCTTTCACGTTAGGCGACAGCGGTGAAGCAGACCAAGGTCCACAGACTCGAGAAGCTTATGATGAACCGAAATGGCTCCCCGGGTGGTCAGCTCTTTGTCATCTCCGGTAAGAGGCCTTGTGAACTGATTGACGCCGTACCCGATGCATCATAGATAGGTCGGGGCGTCGTCGACGGCACCCCAAGGCTTTGGGTGCTCCGAAATCAATCGGTATCTCGTCCGACGCCCGCATACGCTTCACCGGCACCGTGTATAAGCGCAAGGCGAGCGTTCCTGAGCGGACTATCGGCAGCGTGCGCGATAGGTTGTACGACGAAGTCGTTCTTTCGGACGAGACTGTGTTTCTTTATGCCGCCTCTTTCGACCGGCTTCCGGTTGCAATCTGTTCTGAAACGATCGGACCGTAGACTGCGAGGCAAACTACACCGGCTTTCCCCCGGAAACCTATTCGCTTGAGGCGCCGCTCGGCCTCGGTACCCGCATGGAAAAAGAACCTGGCACCTCTGCCCAAGCGTCGCCGGCGCCACGCTGCGCGCGATGGTCGAGCTTGATTAGGACTCCCACTGCGCCCAGGTGTGCTCGCAACGGGTACAAGACGTCCGCCTCGGGCCTGGTATGGAGGCTAGCGATGGCTGCAGTGGCAACAGGCTTGGTTGAGTTGGATCTGGATCAACCGTTCTGGGAGCGTTTTTTCACCGTCGCTCCGCTCGTCGTCATCGGTACCCGCGAGGAGAGCGGTGCCGACGATCTCGCTCCCAAGCACATGGTGAGCCCGATGGGCTGGCGGAACTATTTCGGTTTCGTCTGCACCCCGCGCCACCATACTTATGGCAACGCCTTGCGCGAGGGCGCCTTTACTGTGAGCTTTCCCACTCCGGAGGGGCTGCTCGGTACCACGCTCTCGGCATCACCGCGCGACCTCCAGGGCGACAAGCCGGTCACCATGGCCCTGGCGACTTTTCCAGCCGAGCGGGTTGCCGGGGCCTTGCTCACCGATGCCTATCTGTATCTCGAGTGCCGGCTGGAGCGCACTGTCGACGGTCTGGGCGAGAACAGCCTGGTCATCGGCCGGATCGAGCTGGCGCGGGTGCGGCAGAACTATCTGTGCCAGTCCGAGCTCGACCCCCAGCAACAGTTGCTGGAAAATCCGCTGCTGGCTTACGTCCATCCCGGACGTTTCGCCGTGGTGGAGAAAACCTACGCATTCCCCTTTCCGTCTGGCTTCGAGCGCTGATCATGATCGACCGTGAGCGGGCGCTCGACTTGCTGGGGTATCTGCGCGCGCAGGAGCAGGCTATGCGCGCATTGCTGCAGACCTTGGTCGAACTCGAATCGCCGTCGGCCGAGCCGGTAACCCAAGTCGCTATGCAGGAGCGCCTAGCCGAGGCGCTGATGCCGCTAGGGTTGCGCTGTCGGCGCCTGCGCGGCCGGGGCTGCGGTGGCCATTTGTTGGCGGTGTCGCCTGCGACCGTAGCCGCCCGACCCCGCCGGCCGCAACTGCTGCTGGGGCACATGGATACTGTCTGGCCTACCGGAACGCTGGCGCGCAACCCGTTTCGCGAGGAACAGGGTAAGTTGCGCGGCCCGGGGGTGTTCGACATGAAGGCGGGGCTGGTGCAGTTGGTCTTCGCGCTCAAGGCCTTGCGTGAGCGGGAGCTGGAGCCGCCACTGGCGCCGGTGGTGTTCGTCAACTCCGACGAGGAGATCGGCAGCCACGATTCAACCCGCCATATCCGTCGCCTGGCCCGGATCGCCGGCCGGGCCTTCGTGCTCGAGCCCGCCTTGGGCCTGGATGGACGGCTGAAGACCGCGCGCAAGGGAGTGGGCCGCTTCGAGATCACGGTGCATGGCCGCGCGGCCCATGCCGGGCTCAACCCCGAGCAAGGGGCGAGCGCCATTCTCGAGCTCTCCCACGTGATTCAGCAGCTGTTCGACCTCAACGATGCGGCCCGCGGCACTAGCGTCAACGTCGGCCAGGTCGACGGTGGCATCGCCTCCAACGTGATTGCCCCGGCCAGCCGGGCCGTAGTTGATGTGCGGGTACGCAGCCAGGTCGATGCCGAACGGGTGGCGCGGGCCATCCATTCACTGCGCCCACGCGACCCGCAGTGCCGCCTGGAAATCAGCGGTCGAATCGGCCGCTTGCCTTTGGAGCCGACGCCGCGCAACCGCCGGCTGGCGCAGGCGGCGCAGTCCATCGCGGCGGCGCTGGGCTTCGAGCTTGGCGAGGGCGAAGCCGGTGGCGGCTCCGATGGCAACACCACCAGCCTCTATACCGCCACCTTGGACGGGCTCGGTGCGGTAGGCGACGGTGCCCATGCCGAGCATGAGTTCGT
>DASULL010000142.1:0-4238 GCA_036278215.1 Gammaproteobacteria bacterium
CGACGGGCTGTCGGCGCTGAAAAGTATGTCATCTGCAACGCCGACGAGAGCGAGCCCGGTACTTTCAAGGATCGCGTGCTGCTGGAGCAGCTGCCGCATCTGGTGCTGGAAGGCATGCTCATCGGCGCCTGGGTAGTCGGCGCGCAGCGCGGCATCGTCTATCTGCGGCACGAATACGGCGCTGCGGCCCGCGCCCTGGAGCAGGCTATTGCCGAAGCCTACGCCGTGGGTGCGTTGGGCGAGGCCGTGTTTGGCAGCGCTTTCAGCTTCGATCTGGAGATCTTCATCTCGCCCGGCGGCTACATCATGGGCGAAGAGACCGCCCTGCTGGAAGCCTTGGAGGACCGGCGCGGCGAACCGCGCAATAAGCCGCCATTCCCGACCAACGCCGGTTTATACGGCAAGCCGACGTTGATCAATAACGTCGAAACCTTCGCCGCCGTGCCGGCGATCTGCAGCCGCGGGGCCGACTGGTGGGTGGCGCAAGGCAAGCCGGGGTTCAAAGGCCTCAAGTATGTCAGCGTTGCCGGCGACGTCGCCCGCCCGGGCGTGTACTGCGTCCCCTGGGGCAGCACTGCCCGCGAGGTGCTGGAGCTTTGCGGCGGCATGGCGGCGGGGCGCGCGCTCAAGGCCTTTTCGCCAGGCGGGGCGTCGACGCCGTTTCTGCCGGCCGATCGGCTGGATACGCCGCTGGACTTCCAGGCCATGCAGGCCGCCGGCAGCGCGCTCGGCACCGGCGCCATGCTGTTCGTAGCGGAGCATCGCGATCTGCTTGATGTGGTGCTGGCGCAGGTCCGCTTTTTCCGCAACGAGTCCTGCGGCAAGTGCGTGCCGTGCCGGATCGGCAGCCAGAAGGCCGTGGAAATGGTGGAGCAGGTGCTCGCCGGCGAGCAGGCTCGCACCTCGATCGAATTGTCCGAACTACACCAGACCTTGATGAAAACCTCCATCTGTGGCCTGGGCCAGGTGGCCTTGCTGCCGCTGGTGGATGCGCTGCGGCAATTTCCAGCGGAGCCGTCCTTACAGCCTTTGCGGGGAGAGCAGGCATGAGCGCCGACAGCGTGACTCTGACCATCGACGGCCGGGAAATCACGGTGCCAACCGGGACGACGATCTGGGAGGCAGCACGGGGGCTGGGCATCGATATCCCGGCGTTGTGCCACGACCCGCGCATGCGTCCGGTCGGCGTCTGCCGTCTCTGCGTAGTCGATGTCGGCGAGCGGACTCTTGCCGCCAGCTGCGTGCGGCCTTGCGAAGAGGGGATGCGGGTCGACAGCCGCAGCGAAGAAGTCGAGCGTCATCGCCGCCTGCTGACGCTGCTGCTGCTCGCCGAGCAGCCGGCGGAAAGCGCGCGTGAGGCGACCACTGGCGATGACTTGTTGTACGCGCTGGCCCGAGCCTATGGCATCGGCGAAATTCCGCTGCCGGACGGCGCCGAGGTGCATCCGCGCGGCACGGATCTATCCTCGCCGATCATCGCCGTCGATCATCAGGCCTGCATCCTGTGCGATCGCTGCGTGCGCGCCTGCAACGAGATCCAGCACAACGACGTCATTACCCGCAGCGGCAAAGGGTATGCCGCCCGCATCGCCTTCGATCTGAATGCGCCGATGGGCGCGAGCACGTGCGTCGCCTGCGGCGAGTGCGCCGCCGTCTGCCCGACCGGGGCTCTGACGCATAAATCGGTGCACGGGCAGAAACTCATCCCGGAAGGAGGCCAGCCGTGAAACGCTTCGCCGCTCATTCTGTTGCCGCCGGCAAGCAGGTGCCGGTACACGAAGTCCCCACCTTGTGCCCCTACTGCGGTGTCGGCTGCGCGGTTACCTATGTCGCCGATCGGCAGGGACGGGTAGTGTACGCCCGCGGCCGCGACGGCAGCGCCAACGCCGGCCGGCTGTGCGTGAAAGGCCGCTATGGCGTTGACTACGCTCAGCATCCGCAGCGTCTGAGCAAGCCCCTGATCCGCCGCGAATCCAGTTATCCGAAGGGACCGCTGAGCACCTTCTCCAAGGCCGGCAGCAGCGGCCCGCGCAAGCCCGGCGGCTTGGTCGATTACAACGAAATACTGCCGCATTTTCGCGAGGCGAGCTGGGACGAGGCGCTGGATCTGGTGGCGCGCCGGCTGATGCAGGTGCGGGCGCAATACGGCGCCGGCAGTTTGGCCGGCTTCGGCTCCGCCAAAGGCTCGAATGAAGAGGCCTATTTGTTTCAGAAGCTGGTACGGGCGGTGTTCGGCACCAACAACGTCGATCATTGCACCCGGCTGTGCCATGCCTCCTCGGTGTACGCCCTGATTGAGGGGCTAGGGTCTGGCGCCGTCACTAACGTTGTCCGCGACATCGAGAATGCCGAGGTGGCGGTGCTTGCCGGCTGCAACCCCACGGAGAACCATCCGGTAGCCGCCACATTCATGAAAGACGCGGCCACGCGGGGCACCAAGCTGCTGGTCGTCAACGTCCGCCGGCCGCCGATTGCTGACTACGCCGAGCAGTATGTGCAGATCCGGCCGGGCAGCGACGTGGCTTTCTACAACGGCGTCTTGCACGTGCTGATAACGGAGCGGCTCTACGATGCCCGCTTCGTCGCTGAGCGCACCGAAGGTTTCGAGGCGCTGCGCGAGGTGGTGCTGCGCTACCCGCCGGCGCGGGTCGCTGCCGAAACGGGTGTGCCGGCCGAGGAGATTGTCCGCTTCGCCCGCACCCTGGGCCGCGCCAGCAGCGCCATGTTCTTCTGGGGCATGGGCATCAGCCAGCACGTCTTCGGCACCAACAATGCCCGCTGCCTGATCGCCCTGGGGCTGCTTACCGGCAACGTCGGCCGTCCTGGCACCGGGCTGCATCCGCTGCGCGGACAGAATAACGTGCAGGGCGCTTCCGACGCCGGCCTGATTCCGATGTACTACCCCGGCTACCAGAGCGTCGCCGATCCCCAGGTGCGGGCCCGGTTCGAAGCCTTATGGGGCGTGGAGCTGCCGACCCAGCCGGGGCTGACTACGGTCGAAATTACCCATGCCGCCCTGGACGGCGGTATCCGCGCGCTCTACTGCCTAGGCGAGAACCCGTTCATGTCCGACCCGGACATCAATATGGTGCGCCAGGCGCTGGCGCGTCTGGACTTTCTGGTGGTGCAGGATATTTTTCTGACCGAGACGGCGGAGTTCGCCGATGTCGTCCTGCCGGCCAGTTCCTTCCTGGAAAAAACCGGCAGCTACACCAATACCGACCGCCGCGTGCAACTCGGTCGGCCGGTGCGGCCGCTGCCGGGCGCAGCCCGCCAGGACTGGCAGATCATCTGCGAACTCGCCGGCCGCATGGGCTACCCCATGCAGTACGCCGATGTGGCCGAGGTATTCGACGAACTGGTCGCGGCAACGCCGCTGTATGCCAACCTCTCCCACGCCAGCCTTGGCGACAAGGGCCGCTGGTATCCGTGTCCCGATCCGGCTTCCGAGGGCGAAAAAGTCCTGTTCGCCGACAGCTTTCCCATCGGCCGTGCTCGCTTGATACCGGTCGAACCAGTGCCGGCGCCGGATCTGCCGGACAGCGACTATCCCTTCATTCTCAATACCGGCCGGCAACTGGAGCATTGGCATACCGGTGTCATGACCCGCCGCTCCAAAGCGCTGGACATGATTGCCCCCGAGGCCTTCGTCGAAATCCACCCGGCCGACGCCGAACAGCTGGGGTTAAGCGCCGGGGCGCTGGTGCAGGTCAGTTCGCGGCGCGGCAGCGTGCGGCTGAAGGTGCTGCCGACTACCGCGGTGGCGCGCAAGACCGTCTTCATTCCCATGCACTTCCGCGAGGCGGCGGCCAACCTGTTGACCGACCCAAGCCTCGATCCGCTGGCCAAGATCCCGGAGTTCAAGGTGTGTGCGGTAAAGCTGGAAGCGGTGTTGGGAGATTAACCACGGAGACACCGAGGACACAGAGAAGAGGAAAGGCCTTCACCACAAAGACACAAAGCACACAAAGAGCCACGAAGGAAGAGGTTTTGCTTTGTGTTCCTTATGTGCGCTTCGTGCGTTTGTGGTTACTCCCAATTCTTCTCACCGGATTTGAGAGCAAGACCGGGAGTGCGGGGGTCTAAAGCGGCTGATAATTTTCTAGCCGTCGGATGGACCCTTGGAGGGAGCACAGTATGAGTGCAGCAGCGAACAAGGCACAGCTGGCGGCGGCGACGGCAAGCGATCCCCGCTGGGCGGCTGTCGTCGCCCGTAGCCGTGAGGCGGACGGCACGTT
>DASULL010000143.1:0-8322 GCA_036278215.1 Gammaproteobacteria bacterium
CTGCCGCCATAGGCCAGGGCCGCCGCCGAGTTGTTGGCTTTGATCAGCTGCCACTCCTTGTAGGGGGTGGCGTGGGTATAGAGGTAGGCGAAAGCCGCCAGCAGCGCGACCGCCACGCCGAAGTAAGCGAGGAAGGCTGGCAGGCCCACCAGATAAGTCGCCGGATTCATCGTCCTAACGGAGTCCTTCTCATGTGATGCTGAGGTCGGCCAGGGTGATATCGACGCCGACACTGTACACTACGCTGTAATCTTCTCCGGTCAGCTCGGCGGAGATGAACAGATATTCCATCCGCCTGCCGCCCTCGACCTCCCGCTCATACAGCATGCAGTGATGCTCCGTGGTGTATTCCGGGATGTCGTCGGGGCGAGTGTACACCCGCTCGGCGAAGTGCACCGGCGGCGCCCACTCGGCGTCTTCGCCCCAGACTCGGCGGTAATCGTATCCGGCGAAAGTTGCCGTGAATCCGCCGATCTCGCTGCCGCGCTCCAGCCACCGATCGAAATCGGCGCGAGTAGCGGGGTTTCTGGTATCGGCGAAAGTCCACAGCTTGATATCGGCGATGCTGTCGGCGGTGGTATTCACCTGTATCCAGCTGTCATCGCTGAGGTAATAACGATGCAGCTCGGCAGCGGCGCCAAGATCCGCCCGGCCGTAGGCCTCGATCTTCTGCATGCCTTCGGGAGCGGTGAACGCCAGCTGCCCGGCCTGCATCTTAAAAGGTAAGGTGTCGACGCTGACGAAGCCGCCGAGGCGCAAGCCGGCAGGGGTGGCCGCCTCCTGCCGCAGCTCGGGCTTGCCCTCGTTGCGGGCCGCCCGGACGGCTTTTCTGAGAAAGTCGAACATCAGCTCTCTCCGTTGTCAGGAGGGTAACCCACCCGCCGTGCCGTCCATCGGCAACAGCGGGTGGGCACGAGGCTGGTCCAGTCAGGCTCAGCCGTTGCCCTGCTGCTTCTTCAAGCGCTCCAGCACCGCGTTGGCACTGCTGCTTTCCGGCACGATGCCGGCCGCCTTCAGCTTGGCCTGCAGATCGCCGTCGCCGCCTTCGGCTGCGAGTTGCTCCGCCGCTTCCATGCGCGCGGCGGTTTCCGCCTGACGCTGTTTGATCCGCTCCAGGGAATCCACGGCGCTGGTAACACTGCGGCTGGCGCCGCTGTGGCGGGCCGCGATGGAGGCCTGCGCCTTCTGCACCGCCGCCGTTGCCTTCACCTGATCCACCTGCGCCTTCAGCCGGGTCACCTGCTTCTCGCCGTCGGCGATAGCCTTTCGAACGGTGGCGATGCTCTTGTCGTAGCTGTCGATCAGGCTCTGCTGCTCGGCGATCTCTGCTTCCAGCTCAGCGATCTTGCCGGCAATCTCCAGCGCCAGCTGCTCATTGTTCTGCCCCAGCGCCTGCTGAGCGTAGCCCTCGTACTCCTTCACTTTCTCCTGCTTACCGGCGAGAGCATCGGCGCTGAGCTTACGCCTGGCCATGATCTTGGTGAGCTCGTCGCGCGACTTCAGCAGAGCGGCGTCGGCGTCCCGCAGTTCCTGGTCGAGTATGCGGATCGCCTGGCTGTCGACAATCGACTGACCGGCTTCGGTAGCACCACCGCGCACGGCGGTCCAAATTTTCGCAAGAATGCCCTGACTCATGATGTTCCTCCGGAATGAACCGTGTTATTTGCTCAACTCACCGGCGAAGGCTTCCGCCGCTTCGATGGTATTGCGCGCCAGCACCTCGATCTCCTCGACCACCTCGGCCAGGCCGGAGCGGGCGCTCAGTTCGCCAAAAACGATGTACTGCTTGCTGCCATCTTGGCGCTGCACCAGCCCGAAGTTGGAGAGCGGGTTGATCGGATTGATCAGCAGCAGCGCCTCATTGAATGCCGCCTTGTCCTCCACCTCGGTCTCATCCCACAAAGGGGTGGAGCAGAACAGCTGCTCGCCCGAGGCAGCGATCTCGATGGGCAGATCGCCATACTCCCGCATGGTGACGTTGATAACCGGCTCGGCGCCCTGCAGCAGCTCGATGGCAGCCTGCCCGCTGGTTACCAGCTCAGCCTGTTGCAGTGCCTCGAACAGCGAGACTGTTGTCCATTGAGATGTGTTCATACTCTCTGATGCTCCTGTGCCGTTGCTCGATATCGAAATCCGGGCGCCCCGCCTCTGCAAAGCCTTCTCTACCTTCGCAAGCTGGGCCGCATGCTCCGGCCGGATGTAAACCAGCTTGGGCACCAAGCCCTCGCGCCGCCTTCGCTCACGGTAGGCGCGCTGGTACTGGGCAGATTTGCTTAGAGCCATATTCTCACCGTCGAAGTTCGTTCGACTGACGCCCCGGTCAGCGATGCCGCAAGAATAACTTCCATCAGCAAGACCGGCAAGACTTACTTGTAAAATATTACTAGTAATAATTGTCGTTAACGCAGACAAACAAAACCCGCGGGGCAACTGGAAGAAGGTGCTGTGGATTGCATCAGCGGCCACCACCGAGCGGGCAGGTTCACTCACCACAAGCAGCCGCGCTTATGCGGGAAAATCCTTCCCAGCGGCGGGATCAGCGCCGACCTTGGGACTCGGACGCTCCTGCTCAGCCCGGCCGCCCTCCCCGGCTTTAGCGCAGGACTTAGTGACTGACCTCGCTCCCTGCGCTTCAGGCAATCGAGAAGCTCACCAGTACTTGCACGATATCTACATGCAGATTTCAACCTCCTGCTCGAAGTGGAAAAAGGAGGCTGCTTTTTCCAAAGGCTGCTCGTCGCTTCGAGCAAGCCGAAAGGCCAGCAGGAGCGCGTCGACCAGTTGCTCAACAGCCTGATAGAAGTCTCCAAGACCCTCCTGGCTGCAACCGAACTGCTGGAGCAGGAAGTGGAGCAGTTAAGCGAGCAAGAAATCCAGGCCCTTGCTTAACACCAGCACTCGCTACAGACTCGGCGGGCAGCTACTCCTGCGGCCCGCCGGCCTCATCTGGTGATATCGGTGCGGCAACAGCAGCAATAGACAGCTGAATTCAGCCACCCCTGGCGCTGCTCCTTACCCGCTTATCGGCCTCGCCATTGCCTGGCGTGGGCATCTTATCTATAAGCCAAAGTTTTTCTTGCTCTTCGCCTCAATATTTCTATGTTGCAGCGCAGCATTAGCGGCCATAAGCTATTGATGGTTGGTAGAAACCTACTGCGTAAGGCGCTATCCGCCGAGGAGAGAGCATGGAAATCCTGTTGATTATTGGCTTCGTCGCCGCAATTGCGCTCCCCCTGCACCTGCTGAATCGCCGTGACGCCGATAAGTTCGAAATTGCGGCTGCGATCAAAGCTGACCCGCGCCTGCGACTCGAACTGATGTGTGCTCGGGATTACGAAGAACGCCAAGTACAGGTCAGCGCTCAGGCAGCGAAGGTTGCGCAGCAGCCTGAAGAAGCCGACGAAGAACTGCCGCGCGCAGCATAAATCCGCGGCACAACGAACGTCATTAATAACGGCGCCGCCTTGGTAAGCGGCGCCACTGCCTTTACACCACCAAACCGTCCCGCCGAATAGCCTCGCTGCAACGGCCCCAAGCCGCCAAAAGTTTTCATATCCGGCGACAGCATCCGCACCGTCTTTTAATCACAGAATAATTGAAAAAGTACCTTGGTCCGGCTTTACCCATTGCGGTGCTTGCCTTGCCAGCACGACCGCTCAGGCAGCCATCGGCAGGGGTGCCGCGCGCAGGGCAAGGACCAGCCTCTCGGTGGCCTGATAAAGAGCCGGTTCACGCTGGACAATGGCGTCTTCTACAGCCGCCCGCAGTTGGTGCGCGTCCGAGCTGAGAGTGTAAAGACTCAACCGCTTGCCGGTACGGCGCTGATAAGCAGCGATGAAGGCGTCTAATGCCAGCAGGGTAGATTCAGGAAAGGCTTCGCGACGGTTCGACACGGTCATGGCTTGATCTCCCGGTCTTGGATGCCGCGTAGTCTAAGGACGCTTTATGACACCGCCGCGCCAACCCGATGACTGGAAAGTTACCTAAGCAGGCGCAACCTTGTCGCGCCATGCCCCGAGCAGCGCCGCAGCAAGCAATTTTCGGCGATGCCCGCCTTGCTCTCGCGGCTAAAGCCGCGCGGCCTTTCACGCCTGCGCCAAGGCGCTATTAGCGACTCTTAGCGGGTGGTTGCACCGGCAGCTCAGAGAGTCTTAACCCAGCAGGCCGGCGCTGGCCACCCAGCGCAGCGACAAGCTCGCCAAGACACTGGCAATAAGCGCAGCGGCGATAACGTCGCTTGGATAGTGCAGCCCGAGCACAACTCGGGACGCAGCGACCAGCGCGGCGAAGGGCAACAGCAGCGGCGCCAGCACCGGAAAGTAGGCGAGCGCGATAATCGTGAAACCTACCGCATGCAGGGTATGCCCGGAGGGGAAGCTGAACTCGTCCAACGGCGGGACATGGGCAATGATGCCGGCGTGGCTACGGAATGGCCGCGGCCGCCGAGTCCAGCGCTTGAGCACGTGGTAGAGCGTCGTCGCGACGACGCCGAGGAGCGCCATGTGCAGCGCCGCCTGAAGGCCACGTTCGCCGCCAAGCACTGCCAGGGCGAGGATCAGCACGTACCAGAACACGCCATCGCCAAGCCGGCTGATCACCCCGAAACCGCGCGCGATCAGCCGTCGCGCTCCCCAGCGATTGGCCGCCAAGCACAGGCGCCACTCGCCGCTGCCCTGCTCCAACCTCTGCCACAACCCCACGTTCATGCCGCTCTCCGCGCACACAGTTCATCAAGCAATTGGGCAAAGCTGGCGCTGACCGCCGCCGGATCGAGGTCGCTGGTCGCCGCCCGAGCCGCCTCCCGTTGTAGCTCGCGCGGGGCCGAGTCGGTGGCCGCGGCAACGGCGGCGGCGACAAAGGCATCGCTGTCACCGAACGCCACTCGCCTGCCCGAGGCCGGGCTCATGTGCTCGCGCGCCGCGCCATAGTCGTAAGCCACCACCGGCACACCGCTGGCCAGCGCTTCCAGAGTGACGTTGCCGAATGTCTCGGTCAGGCTGGGAAACAGGAACAGGTCGCCGGAAGCATAGTGGCGAGCCAGATCCTCGCCGCGGCGCAGGCCGGCAAAGATGAAGTCCGGATTTGCGGTGGCCAGCGAAGCGCGGGCGGGCCCATCACCGACGACGATAAGGCGAGCGCTGTCGACTCGCTGCTGAATGGCCCGGAACGCACGCACCACCAGCTCCAGGTTCTTTTCCGGGGCCAACCGGCCGACATGCAGCACCGCCAGCTGCCCCGGCGCCAGCCCCCAGCACGCTCGCAGCGACTGGTCGCGCTGCGCCGGCTGGAACAGCTTGGTATCGACCGCCCGTCGCAGCAGCCGCACGTTGTGGAAACCGCGCGTACTGAGCAGCGCGATCAGCTCCCGAGTCGGCACCAAAGTCGCGTCGGCGCGGTTGTGAAACCGGCGCAGATAGGAAAATACCAGCGGCGTCAGCGCCCCGAGACCGTAGTGCTGGGCAAAATCATCGAAGCGCGTGTGAAAACCGGTCGCGACCGGGA
The DNA here is from genome assembly GCA_036278215.1 of Gammaproteobacteria bacterium. Classification (GTDB taxonomy): domain Bacteria; phylum Pseudomonadota; class Gammaproteobacteria; order Nitrococcales; family AK92; genus JAAYIK01. The sequence goes on from DASULL010000143.1 coordinate 5,503, forward strand.
TCCCGAGGCGGCGCGCAGCACCAAGCGCGGTCAAGCCAAGCGGCCCCTCGGTAGCGATGTAGAGTGCATCGGGGTGCTGCCGCGCCCAATGCCGATACAGCCGGTGCTGAGCCGGCAAGCCAAATCGCAAGCCCGGATAACGCGGCAGAGAAGCGCCGCGCAGCAACAGCGTCGGCAGCTCCTGCTGGAGAGCCGGCTCGTCGCCGCTCTGGCGCGGACGAACCAACTCGACGCTATGTCCAAGCGCCAGGAGACCGTGCGCCAGCGACTGTACGGTCAATGCCACCCCGTTGACTTCGGGCGGCCAAGTTTCGGTGACGATAGCGACATGCATAGGCTGCCCTCCTCTACTGATGAGTGCAGCCTGTCAAACCAGCTTGAACAGGCGGTTACGAATCGATGTCAGCGGGATGACAACATCCACCAGCCCTGTTGGCTCGCTACGACCACAACCGCCGGCGCCGCACCGCCTGGGCTCGCCATGAACTGCCTAGCCCGCTACCGCCCGCAAGACGATGTAAGCACCGAGTACTAGCAGAGACAGAAAGAACACCCGGCGAAACCGGGATTCCGTCAGGCGGCCACGCACCCAGGTCCCGGCAAACATCCCGAGCAGGGCGGGGATGAAGGCCAAGCCGGAGAGCACGCCGAGCTCTACCGTGAACAACTCCTGAGCACCGAGCGCAACGGCCAGGGCGACAGTCGATACCGTGAATAGCACTCCCATCGCCTGCACGAACGCATCTCGAGGCAACCCCAGGCTTTGCAGATACGGGACTGCGGGCACGACAAAGGAACCGGTCAATCCGGTGAGCAAGCCGTTCACAGCACCGACCAATGGCGATACCCAGACTTCGGCCTTGCCAGGGGTCGGCAACTTGGGGGCCAGCAGGCCAACCAGCGCATATGTCCACAGCGTTCCCCCCAGCAAAGCCGACAACCAGGCGACATCCAACCGAGTGAGCAGCTCAGCCCCTAGCCAGATCACCAAGCAGGCCGCCAGCAACAGCGGCCACAGCCGCTGGAGGATCATCCTCAGATGACCGCCGAGCGCGCCCTGCCAGACATTGGTCAGGAACGACGGGATCAGCATTAAGGCCATCGCCTCCTTCAGTCCTACGGCGACGGTTAGCAGTGCCAGCACAACGGTTGGCAGTCCCAGCCCGATCACGCCTTTTACGAACCCGGCAAAAACGAAGACGGCAGCAACGAGCAGCAGCAGGTCAAGTGTCCACATCGGCATAGCGGCCTAAGCAAGAAAAGAAGGTACTAGTCTGTTTAGCCAATCGGCGGCAGCTCGGCAGGAACGCTTGGATTACAGCTGGATCTACCTGCCACTGCTACGAGCGCCCGGCCCCCGCTTTAATCACACCGCACTGAGCCGCCCTTTTTGGGCTTTTCATCAGCCAACCATAAATCAATAACCAGCTACCGTAGCAACGTCGCGGATCGTTCCAAGGAAGGACAAGCAATGAAAAGGCGCACAAGCAGCATGGATTTCTCCCCAAGGGCCGTCATCGGCGCTGCCACTATGGCGATGCTCATGCTTGGAAGTGCCGCCGCGCTGGCGGAGAACCCCACCAGCACGCAGCAATCCGAGATCAACCCGCAGGCACCGGGAGAGCCGGCCGGCATTTCTCCGCGCGGCGACTACCCGCCGGCCCAGGCGGACCCGAAGGTGACCGAGCGCGGCGCCGAGACCATCGAAAAAGATGCCTTGACGCCGGATAAGCCGCCGACAGCGGGTGCCGATCAGTTGCAGAAACAGCAGCAGGCGGAGCAGCAAAGCGGGCAGGAGGGCCCTGCGGACGACGCGCCGCGCGTCCACGGCGAAAAGCCAGGCGGTAACGGATAGAGCGCGCAGATCCCGCCGACTCTTGGCTGCCTCAGCTACCCGGCAAGGCTAGAGCGGCCCTCGCTACCGTTTTCGGAACGACCTTTCCGGCGTGCTGCAAGGCTGCTTTATGAACCCTTCAGGCGCGCCGCCTTGCTGTTCCGCTGCCTGCAGCCGCTGCATCGCTACCGCTGCCGGCATATCCGGCGGGATCTCGTATCTGACGCAATCTGCCTGCGCTTCCAGAGCTGCAGCCTGCTTCTCCTGCGCCACCAGCTCCAAACACTTGTTCATGACGTCTGCGCCATAAAAGCCCTCGGCAACGAGGGCCCAGAACCGCTTGGCAACATTTTTGTCTTCTGCGATCAGCCAGCACAGCTCGCTGAATCCTTCGTTCTCCGGCCGCCGGCTGCTGCTCAATAAGAGATAAAGCGAAGCTTCTGCTTGCAAGGCTTCGACATCGATCCCAGCCGCCGCAAGCTCTTCGGCACTGAACCGCGGCGTCGAAGAGCCTGGCTGATGCAGCCTGGCAACCAGCCATTTCCTGTACTCGCCACTCAAGCCTTCAGCTAGCAGCCGCTTGATTACCGAGAGCTTTCTCGCTGGCGCCATCTCGGGCGGTCCGAGCACAAGGTCCAGCAGGACCGGAAAGGTGCTGCCACGCCAGCTTCGCCTGTCGGCCTCCGGCCTCTCAACCAAGGCGAACAAGGCGTCGCGGTAATGCGGCCACAAAGCCGTCGACGTGCCGTAGTGATACCAGGAAAAATCCGGCGGAACTATGCGCCAGCTCTCGACGAAATCCCGGCGATCCAAAATAGGCAGCGCCAGCAGGGCCGCCCACAACTCGTAGTCATCCGCCGCTAAGGGGGCATCGGCAAGATACAGAACCAGGTCGTTGCCATTAGCCGTCAACCGATAGCGGAAATAACCGTGCTCCCACTGGCGGCTCTGCAGATCCAGGCGATGAATGCCGGAACGGGTGGCCA
>DASULL010000144.1:0-4538 GCA_036278215.1 Gammaproteobacteria bacterium
GCGATCGTGTTCGATAAGGCCGGCAACGTCGTCGCGCTAGCACAGCGGGAATTCCCGCAAATCTACCCGGATAGTGGCTGGGTGGAGCACGATCCAGAGGCTATCTGGTCGTCCACGCTGGCAGTGTGCCGCGAGGCATTCGTCCAGGCCGAGCGGCAGGGCGCCACAGTGGTCGCCATCGGCATCACCAATCAGCGCGAGACCACGCTGCTGTGGGAGCGCGCCAGCGGCAAGGCGGTTTGCAACGCCATTGTCTGGCAGGACCGGCGTACCGCGGAGCTATGCGCCGACCTGAAAGCCCGCGGCCACGAGCCCGGCGTGACCCGTAAGACCGGCTTGCTCCTCGACCCTTATTTCTCCGCCACCAAGCTTGCCTGGATGCTGCGCAACGTCTTCGATGCGGCGGCGCGGGCTGCTCGCGGCGAGCTGGCATTTGGCACAGTGGACAGTTTCCTCATGTGGCGCCTGACCAAAGGCAAGGTGCACGCTACTGACGCCACCAACGCCTCGCGCACGCTACTGTTCAACATCCACGAGCAGCGCTGGGACGACAGCCTGCTGGCGCTGTTCGATATTCCCGCCAGCCTGCTGCCGGAAGTCAGAGATAGCGCCGCCGACTACGGCCTGACCGATCCGGAATGGTTCGGCCGCCCGCTGCCCATCCTCGGCGTGGCCGGCGACCAGCAGGCCGCACTGATCGGCCAGGCCTGTTTTGAGCCGGGCATGGTCAAGAGCACTTACGGTACCGGTTGTTTCGCCCTGCTCAATACCGGTACCACGGCGGTCGCTTCCGAGAACCGGCTGCTCACTACCGTGGCTTACCGCTGCAACGGCCAACCGGTGTATGCGCTGGAAGGCTCGATTTTCGTCGCCGGCGCCGCTGTTCAGTGGCTGCGGGATGGGATCAAAATCATCCGCTCGGCGACGGAGGTAGAACCGCTCGCCGCCGGCCTCGACTCCAACCGCGGCGTCTATTTTGTCCCTGCCTTCACCGGCCTTGGCGCCCCGCATTGGGACCCGAACGCCCGCGGCGCTATTTTCGGCCTGACCCGCGATACCGGTATCGCCGACATCGTCCGCGCCGCGCTGGAATCGGTCTGCTATCAAACCCATGATCTGCTTGCCGCCATGGCTCGCGACAGCGCCACCAACCCCTCCACCCTGCGGGTGGACGGCGGCATGAGCGCCAACGACTGGCTGCTGCAGTACTTGGCCGACATCGTCGGCACCAGCGTCGACCGTCCCCGCATCACGGAAACGACCGCTGTCGGCGCCGCCCATCTGGCCGGCCTGCAGGCCGGCATCTACGGCTCCTTCGATGACTTGAAACAGCACTGGCATGCCGACCAGCGCTTCCAGCCTCAGCTGAGGAAGCCGGAACGCGATCTGCTGCTGCGGAACTGGGAGAAAGCGGTATCCAGAGTGCGGGAGCACGGCGGCTGACGGGAGCGGGGCCCGCTGCAACGCTAGGGATATTATCCAGACCGGTACGCTAATTCGTGCTGAACCTGGTCGCTCTTTCCGCCTCTAACAGCCTGCTTTCCAGCACGCGCTGAGCCAGCCAAGCATCTGGCAATCCTCAGCCCATCCTTTACGCCGCCGCTTACAATTCCTAAGCTACGACGTCTGTATCTCCCAGCAGGTTAAAAAGCATGCGTTTTGAAGGTACTTCCAGCTACGTCGCTACTGACGATCTGACGATGGCGGTCAACGCCGCCGCCACCCTGAACCGGCCGTTGCTGATCAAAGGCGAGCCCGGCACCGGCAAAACCATGCTGGCCGAAGAAGTGGCCCGCTCACTTGATATGCCGTTCTTTGAGTGGCACATCAAATCCACCACCAAGGCGCAGCAGGGGCTGTATGAGTATGACGCCGTCTCGCGCCTGCGCGACTCGCAGCTGGGTGACGTCCGCGTCCACGATATCGCCAACTACATCGTCAAAGGCCCGCTGTGGCGCTGCTTCGACTCGGACAGACGGCCGGTACTGCTGATCGACGAGATCGATAAGGCCGACATCGAATTCCCCAACGATCTGCTGCGTGAAATCGACCGCATGGAATTCTACGTCTATGAGACGCAGGAGGTCATCCGGGCCCAGCACAAGCCGGTGATCATCATCACCTCCAACAACGAGAAGGAGCTGCCGGACGCTTTCCTGCGCCGCTGCTTCTTCCACTACATCCGCTTCCCGGACAAGGACACAATGGCGCAGATCGTCGAGGTCCACTATCCAGGCCTCAAGCAGGAACTGCTGAAGGAGGCGCTGGAGGTGTTCTTCGAACTGCGCGAAGTACCGGGGCTGAAAAAGAAGCCGTCCACCTCCGAGCTGATCGATTGGCTCAAGCTGCTGATGGCGGAAGATCTCCCGCCGGAAGCGCTGCGCGAGAACAGCAACCGCAAGTTGCTGCCGCCGATGTACGGCGCGCTGCTGAAGAACGAGCAGGACGTCCACCTGTTTGAGCGGGTGATGTTCATGACGCGCCGCAACCGCGAGGCGTAAGCCGCGCAAGGCCAAGGCTGACATGTTGCTGGATCTGTTCTTCGCGCTACGCCAGGGCGGCCTCAAGGTCACCCTCACCGAATTTCTGACGCTGTTGGAGGCGTTGGAAAAACGGCTGGCCGTGCTCAGCATCGACGATTTCTACTACCTCGCCCGTGGCTGCCTGGTAAAGGACGAGGCGCAGTTCGACCGCTTCGACCGCATCTTCGGCGATTACATGAAAGGGGTCGAACAGGCCCTGGGCGGCGAAGAGGGCGTACTCGCCCAAATCCCGGAAGAGTGGCTGCGCAAGCAGGCCGAACGGCTGCTGAGCGAGGAAGAAAAAGCCAAGATCGAGTCGTTAGGGGGCTGGGAGCAGCTCATGGAGACGCTGAAAAAGCGGCTCGAGGAGCAGAAAGAACGCCACCAAGGCGGCAACAAGTGGATCGGCACCGCCGGCACCTCGCCATTTGGCGCTTATGGCTACAACCCGGAAGGTGTTCGCATCGGCCAGCACGAGTCGCGTCACCGCAGCGCGGTCAAGGTCTGGGACAAGCGCGAGTTCCGCAACCTGGACGACTCGGTCGAGTTAGGCACCCGCAACATCAAGGTGGCGCTGCGCCGGCTGCGGCAGTTCGCCCGGGAAGGCGCGCAGGAGGTGCTCGACATGGACGACACCATCCGCTCCACCGCTCGCAATGCCGGCTACCTCGACATCAAGATGGTCCCGGAGCGGCATAACGCCGTGAAGGTGCTGATCTTCTTCGACGTTGGCGGTTCCATGGACGACCACATCCGCGTCTGCGAGGAGCTGTTCTCCGCCGCCCGGGTCGAGTTCAAGCACATGGAGTACTTCTACTTCCACAACTGCCTGTACGAGGCCGTGTGGAAGAACGCCCGCCGCCGCTTCGACGAGCACACGCCTACCATGGAAGTGCTGCACACCTACCCATCCGACTACAAGGTGATCTTCGTCGGCGACGCCACCATGAGCCCCTACGAGATCGGCTATCCCGGCGGCAGCGTCGAGCATTGGAACGAAGAACCCGGCGAGGTCTGGATGCGGCGGGTACTGGACACTTATCCGAAAGCGATCTGGCTGAATCCGGTGCCGGAAGCCCGCTGGGCCCATACGCCTTCGGTGCAGATGCTCCACCAGATCATGGACGGCCGCATGTACCCGCTGACGCTGGAAGGGCTGGAACGCGGCATGCGGTATTTGGCGCGGTAGCGCGGGAATTGCACCACCAAGACACCAAGGACACGAAGAGACAGAAAGGAAGAATCTTGTCTTTGTGTTCCTTTGTGCTCTTGACTCGGCCTGCGGCCTCGCCCCTACGGGCGGCTAAAGCCGTCCGTCCAGCTGCGCCGGCCGTCGTGCCTTTGTGGTGAGCTCTTACGCCGACTGCCAATACGCCAGCGCGTCTTCCAGCCGGTCATCGCCCCAGAACAGTTCGTCGCCGATGACGAAGGCAGGCGCGCCGAACAAGCCCTTGGCCAGCGCCTCGGCGGTGCTGGTCTTGAGCGCTTCCTTGTTTTCCTCGCTCTGCGCCTGCGCCAAGACCGCGGCCGGATCGCGCTCGCAGGCGGCGATCACTTCCGCCAGCACCGCTGGCTCCGAGATCTCGCGGTCGTCGATGAAGCTCGCGGCAAAGGTCTGTGGCACGAAGCGGTCGGCCCAGCCTTGCGTCGCAGCGATCAGCCCCACCCGATTGGCCAGCACCGGATTGCGCGGGAAAGTGCTCGGCTTGGTGAAACCATGCCCTCGCTTAGCGGCCTGTCGCGCCAGATCGCGCCACATGTAAGTGCCCTTGCGCGGGTTGTTGGCGACCGGCGGGCCCTCCTGCCAGCCACACTCGCGAAGCACGATGCCTAGCAGAAACGGTCGCCAGCTTATGGGCACGTCGGCGGCTGCAGCGGCACCGACGATGCGCTGGGAGGCGAGAAAAGAATACGTGCTGGCAAAGTCGAACCAGAATTCGAAGGCCGGTTTAGTGGTCATGCTGATTCCTTATGCAGAGCCTGCGACAAGGATAGTCCATGGTCGCTTAGACTATC
>DASULL010000145.1:0-6517 GCA_036278215.1 Gammaproteobacteria bacterium
AGCATGGTCAGCCCCTGCTCGCGGTTAATAGTCTCGATGATGCCGAACACTTCTTTTACCAATAGCGGCGACAGTCCCATGGAAGGCTCGTCGAGCAGCAGCATCTTGGGACGGGCCATCAATGCCCGGCCAATGGCGAGCATCTGCTGCTCTCCGCCGGAGAGATAGCCGGCCAAGCCCTGAGCCCGCTCGCGCAGCCGGGGGAAGTAATCGAACACCATGTCAATATCCTGGCGCACCTCTTTATCCTTGCGGGTGAAGGCGCCCAGGCGCAGGTTCTCCAGGACTGTCATGTCCTCGACCACCCGACGGCCTTCCATGACCTGAAAGATCCCCTTGCGGACGATGTCCTCCGGCTGACGATTGCTGATGGTCTCGCCGAGGAAGCTGATGCTGCCACGAGTGACTTCGCCGTCCTCGGTCTTGAGCAGGCCGGAGACGGCTTTCAGCAAAGTGGTCTTGCCCGCGCCGTTGGCTCCGAGTAGAGCGACGATCTCGCCCTCCGGTACCTCCAGGCTGACGCCGCGCAGTACCAGAATCACGTCGGTGTAGACCACTTCGATATTGTTGACCACCAGCACCGGATCGCGAGTGGCCAGTTTCTCGGCGGGTTGCGACATGGCTGTCTCCGTTTACAGTGGCGGATGCGGGCGGCGGCTGCCGCCCGCGATCAGCACAGTCCTACCAGCCCAGCCAATCATCCCGGCGCGGCAATACCACCGTGCTGAGGTTCTCCAGACTCGGATTACCGTCGTTCCACTTATTGCGGTAGACCACCACCGAGGTAGTACCCATGTGGTTTTCCGGGGTGAAGGTGTGCGGCAGGCAGACGCCTTCCAGACCACCGGGGACGTGTCCCTTCATCTGCTCCAGCGCCGCCTTGACGCTCGGCCCGGTGATCTCGCCGCTCTTAGCGGCGGCCTGCATGGCATCGCGCATCAAAAAGACCGAGCAGACGCCGCGCACATAATGCAGAGTGCGCTCCTGCTGGCCGGATGGGTCGGACATCTTGGAGATTTCGCGGACGATCTTCATGCCCGGCACATCCTCGTTCCACAGCGGCACACTGCCCGGGAACAGCACGCCGTCGCCCGCCTTGCCGGCCGCCGGCGCCGAAGCCTGATCAAAGCCCCAGACGTTGGACAGGAACTGGACGTCGACACCGACCGTCTCGCAGGACTTCAGCACCGAGATATTGGAACCGGCGGTATTGGCCAGATAGGCGTAATTGGCGCCGGACTGTTTGAGTGAGAGACACTGCGCCTTGAAGTCGCCCGGCTTCAGCGAGAAGACAATGGACGGCAACACATCAAAGCCAAGCTCCTGAGCATAAGCGGCGCAGCCGTCTTTGGGTGCGTTCGGGTAAGGGTGGTTGTCGCCCATGTGGACGAATTTGGGCTTGCCCGACTTGCCCTTCTGCTCCCAATCCTGCTTGGCCCAATTCACCTGCGCCCGGCAGCCGTCGGTATAGGTGGGGCCGTAGAAGAAGTTGTACGGCGCCCCGGTCTTGATGTGCGGCGATTTGCCGGTGGGGTCGGTCAGGTGGCCGGAGTAGGAAGCGGAAATGAAAGGAATCTGGTCCTGGGCGACGAAGCGCACCAGCGCTTCGGTATCGGCCGTCCCCCAGCCGAGGACCACGACCGGCTTCAGCCCGCTGGTCCAGCTTTTGTAGGTGGCAATGGCGCGGGGCGTCGCGTAGGCATAGTCGACGGTTTCCCGCTTGATCATGCGGCCATCGATGCCGCCGTTCTTGTTGATGTACTCGATGGTGTCTTCAATGCCCTGGCCGTACGGCTGGCCGACATCCGAGGTCGGCCCGGTGTAAGTGGCCAGGTGACCGACCGGTATATCGCCGGCGGCCTGTGCAGCAATGGAGGCAAGACTGAACGCGACGGCTGATGCAGCAGCGAGTGCTGTTCTGTACGACATTTCCTTCTCCTCTCGATCCGTCCAGTCGCCTGGACTTTTTTATGCAGGCGGTTCTCCGCCCGTTCTTTATTGCAATGCTGCGGCTTACCCGCAGCGGTCGGGACATCAGTACGAAAAGGGATATAGCTTCCAGTACGCCTTGATCTGCTTCCAGCGATGCGCCAGCCCGTCCGGCTCGAACACCAGGAACAGCACGATCGCGAGCCCGATCGCCATCTCCTTCAGATAGCTCACTCCACGCTCCAGGCCCGGGATGTAACCGCCGATCACGCTCATGGCGCCGTCCATGACTTCCGGCAGCAGCACGATGAAGATCGTGCCCATCAGGGTGCCCATGACCGAGCCCAGTCCGCCGATGATGATCATGGCGAGGAACTGAATGGACAGCAGGATGGTGAAGCCTTCCGCCGAAACGAAACCGAGGTAATGGCCAAACAGCGCGCCGCCGATACCGGCATAGAACGAGGACACGCCAAAAGCCAAGATGCGGTATTTGGTCAGATTGATGCCCATGATCTCGGCTGAGAGATAGTGATCGCGTACCGCGACGAAGGCACGGCCGTCGCGGCTGCGCAGCATGTTGCTGCCGGCCAGATACATGACCACCACGAAAAACAGGACGATGTAGAAGAAGCTCTTGTCGGTGTCGAAGGCGAAGCCGAACAAGCTCAGCTGCGGCGCCAAGGAACCGGCCACACCGCCGCTGAACCAGTCGGCGCGGTTGAAGAAGTCCTCGAGAATGAACTGCGCCGCCAGCGTCGCGATCGCCAGATACAGGCCCTTGATGCGGGCGGCCGGAATGCCGACGATCATGCCGACTGCCGTGGTCATCAGGCCGGCCAGCGGGATGGCGATGATTACCGGTATGCCAAAGCTGTTACTGATCCAGGCCGAGGCAAAGGCGCCGAAACCGAAGAAGGCGGAATGGCCCAGCGAGATCTGCCCGGTGAAGCCGACCAGGATGTTCAGGCCCAGCGCGGCGATGCCGTAGTAACCAATCTGGATCAACAGGTTGGTGAAATAAGTACTGAAGACCTGTGGCACGATGAGCAGCAGGATCAGACCGGCTATCGCGAAATTGCGCGATAGCGGTGTCGGGAAGATGGTGGTATCGGCTTTGTAGGTGGTGCGGAACTCGCCGCACCGCATGCTATCGGCTGAAAGCGACATCCCGGCCTCCTAGATTCGTTCTATGTCTTTGGTGCCGAACAAGCCGTACGGCTTGATCATCAAGATGATGACCAGAACGTAGAACGGCGCGATGTTGTAGAGGTTGCCCCAATGCAGCCATTCGCCATCGACGAACTGGGCGACGTTCTCCAGCACACCGATGATCAAGCCACCGATGATGGCGCCGACGATCGAATCCAGCCCGCCGAGAATCGCTGCCGGAAACACTTTGATGCCGATAAAGGACAAGGCGGAGCTGACGCCGTTGACCATGCCGACGGTTACCCCGGCTACTGCCGACACCACCGCCGAGATCGCCCAGGCCAGAGCGAACACCCTGTGCACGGAGATGCCGAGACTGGCGGCTACCTGCTGATCGAAAGCGGTCGCCCGCATCGCCAGCCCCATGCGGGAATACTTAAAGAAAGCGAAGAAGCCGACCATGATCAGCAACGAGATGACAAAGCTCATCAGATAGGCGGTCTGCACGTTGAGTCCGCCGATGTTGACGCTCTCCCTGGCGAACACCTGCGGAAACGGCTGCACGTATTCACCAAAGATCCAGCTGACGCCGGCCTGGAAGAATATCGACAGCCCGATGGTGAGCATGATCACCGAGATGATCGGCTCGCCGATCATCGGCCGCAGAATGACCACCTGCAGCAAGATGCCGAAGGCGAACATGAAGGCCAGCGTCAGCAGGAAGCCGAGCCAGAACGGCAGACCAAAGTTGACCAGGAAAGCCCAGCAGACCCAGGCGCCGATCAGCAAAAACTCGCCCTGGGCGAAGTTCACCACCTGGGTGGATTTGTAGATGAGCACAAACGACATGGCGACCACGCCGTAGAGCACTCCGATGATGACCCCGTTAACAAGCAGTTGCAGCAGCAGTTGCCAATTCATCGCGTACCCTCCGCTCTCGCCTGACTCGTCGCCGCACCAGCCCCGGCTGCCGCCTCAGCCACCGGCTGTTCTTGCTGCTCCGGCGCCAGATCGACCACTTTCAAGTCGGTGCGGATGCGCGACTTGGTACCGTCCTGGAAGGTGATCAGGGTGTCGACGTGCACCTGCTCGGCGCCGTTGTAGACGGCCTCGATGATGTCGCCGTACTTGTCGCGGATGACCCCGCGGCGGATCTTGCGGGTCCGGGTCAGCTCGCCGTCGTCCGGATCGAGCTCCTTGTACAGCAGCAGAAACTTACGGATGTGCTGCCAATGCGGCAGGCTGCGATTGACCTGCTCGACCTCGCGCTGGATCAGCTCGTACACCTGCGGCTGCGCCGCCAGATTGGTGTAGTTGGTAAAGGCGATGCCGCGCTGCTCGGCCCACTTGGCGAGAATGCCGTAGCGGATGCAAATCATGCTGGCGAGATAAGGCCGCTGGTCGCCGAGGATGACCGCTTCGGCGATGAAGGGCGAGAATTTGAGTTTGTTCTCAATGTACTGCGGCGAGAAGCGCACACCCAGCGAGGTGGTCGCCATGTCCTTGATCCGGTCGATCACCACCAAGTGGCGGTTTTCCTGCTTGATGTAACCGGCGTCGCCGGTGTACAGCCAGCCGTCGCGCAAGTCTTCCTTGGTCGCTTGCTCATTGCGGTAGTAGCCGGCGAACATGCCGGTGCTGGATACGACGATCTCGCCCACCCCATGCTCGTCCGCGTTCTCGATCCGTATCTGGCTGTTGTCGAAAGCAACCCCGACACTGTCGAAATCGATATCGTCGGCTCGGTGGATGGTATAGGCACCGCAAGCTTCGGTCTGGCCGTAGAGCTGGCGTAAGGGCACGCCCATGGCCAGGAAGAACTTAAAAGTTTCCGGCCCCAGCGCCGCGCCGCCGGTGGCAGCGGAACGGAGAAAGGTAAAGCCGAGCCGATCCTTGAGGGCGCGGAACAGAATCCAGTGCGCCAGCCGTGACGGCCTGCCGCTCTGCTCTATTTTCCTCATGCCGAGCTGCATGCCCAGATTGAACATGAAGCGCTTGAAGGGGCTGGCCTCCATCATGCGCGCCTTGACATCGGCGGCAATGGTTTCCCACACCCGCGGCGCTAGCAGCACGAAGTGCGGGCCGATCTCGCGCAGATCGCTCATCATGGTCTCGGTCTCTTCGACGAAGTTGACCGTGATGCGGCTGATCAGCCACTGCGCCACCGCATACACCTGCTCCATGATCCAGGGCAGCGGCAGCACCGAAACGTAATTGTCGTCCGGATACTTCGGATCGGCGCGCAGATAAGCGGTGCAGTGATCGAGGAACGGCTGCGAGCGCATCATCGATAGCTTCGGGTGCGCAGTGGTGCCGGAGGTGGTGATTAGCATCGCCACATCATCGCCGCTGCCGGCGGCAACCAGCCGATCGTACACGCCCGGCTCCTGGCGGCGCAGCTCGTCACCGCGGCGCATCAGCTCTTCCTGGCTGATAAGGCGCGGATCATGGTATTTCCGCATGCCACGCGGGTCGTGGTAGATGATGTGCCGGACGCTGGGACACTGGTCGGCCAGTTCGAGGATCTTGTCGGCCTGCTCCTCGTCCTCGCACATCACCACCTTCACCTCGGCGTAATCGAGCAGGTAGCGCACCTCCTCGCTGAGGGAGTCCTGATAAATGCCGAGGCTGAGCGCTCCCAAAGCGTGGCTGGCGATTTCGCAGTGCACCCACTCCGGACGATTGCCGCCGATGATGCCGATCACATCGCCATGGCTCACGCCCAGCGACTTGAGACCGAGAGCGAACCGCTCCACCGCCTCTTGGCAGTCGCGCCAACTGAATTCGTTCCAGACGCCGAATTCTTTTTCCCGCATGGCCACTTCATCCGGCCAGTGACGGGCGTTGTGCGCCAGCAGCTTGGGGAACGTGTTGTACTTCGCGATATCCGGGTATTCAGGCATCTTCCCGTTCATCACGCCACCGTATTCTTTGGTTCTTCGGAGGCTGCATCGAGGCTGTCATCGCCCAGATAAGCTGCCCTTACCCGCGGGTGCGCCATTATTTCGTCCGGCAAGCCTTCGGCGATCTTCGCCCCGAAATCCAGCACCGCCACCCGATTGGAGATATCCATCACCACGCCCATGTCATGTTCGATCATGACGATGGTCATACCCCACTCCTCATTCAGGTCGATGATGTAGCGGGCCATGTCTTCTTTTTCCTCGTGATTCATGCCCGCCATCGGCTCGTCGAGGAGCAGAAGTTTCGGCCGCAGCGCCACTGCCCTGGCCAATTCGACGTGCTTGCGCAGCCCGTACGAGAGCGTGCCGGCAATAGACTTGCGAATATGCGAAATTTCGAGAAAATCGATAATGTCTTCGACCTGCCGCCGATGCTCCAGCTCTTCCCGCTGCGCCCCGCCCAGCCAGTAAAAAGATCCGGTAAAGAAATTGTTTTTCAGCAGGTGGTGCCGCCCGACCAGAATGTTGTCGAG
>DASULL010000146.1:0-11786 GCA_036278215.1 Gammaproteobacteria bacterium
GCTGAGCGGCAAATCGGCAAGGGTGGCCGAGCAGAGAAAGAGGTCGAAGGTTTTCTGATCGAGTGCTTCCCGCAGTTCTTCTTCAGTCGCGATCTGCGTCGGCCGTACTGCATGGCCGGCATTGCGCAGTACGCTGACGAAGGTCTCGGCATCGTTCAGGGAAGGCTCGGCGAGCAAAAGCCTCAGCGCATCGTCCTGGACCGACATTTCGTTACCTCAAAATCGTTTTCGTTATGGCCGCTCTGTTCAGATCGGAACGAGAGCGGCAGGGGTATAAGATCGACGACGGCCGCCGATGCGGCATGGTACTTAAGCCACAGGAAGGCGTGCCGGTACCAGCTCGCGTTTATCCTCGATTTGCTCAGTGCATGCCTTGCTGCCTTCACACTCAACGAAGCAGGGGTCGACTGGATATCCGCAACCCATCCCGCTAGCTGCAGCACCCGGCAGTCGGCCTATGCATGACACCGAACTACCAACTGTACCCATTATCGCCGCTTTCGCGTAGCGCGGTTAATCGACCAATTGGCGCTTTCAGCGTCCAAATCGAGGGTATTCCTGGAAACGAGGCCGAATTTACCCAGGGTCAATACGGCAGCGGTGTTTTGTTCGGCTGTCCTGCCTCTTCCCGTACCGGCTGGGGCACCAGGTAGCCAGGCAGCCGGGCACGCAGCAGCGGCATCAGGGTCCGCAGCACAGCGTCGCTTTCGAAATGCCCGGCACCCTGCACCCGATCCAGAGCGTGCAGGTAGTACGGCTGGACTCCGAGTGTGAACAGGCGCTCGGACAGCTCGATCAAGGTTTCGGCCGAGTCGTTGACCCCGGCCAGCAGCACCGTCTGGTTGAGCAGGACGACACCGTGCTGGCGCAACCGGGCGGTCGCAGCGGCAACCTCAGCGTCCAACTCGCGAGGATGGTTGGCGTGCATTACCAGTACCGGCGTGAGTCGAGTGCCGGTAAACCAGTCGAGCAGGCTGGCGTCGATCCGGCTTGGCAGGACGATCGGCAGGCGGCTGTGGAGGCGCAGCCGACGTAAATGGGGGATTTCGGCGAGTGCTCGGGCTAGCTCGGCCAGCCGGCGGTCATTGAGCACCAGCGGATCGCCGCCGCTGAGGATCACTTCGCTGATCTCCGGCCGGCTGCGGATATAGTCGAGAGCGGCCGTCCAGTGGTCGGCGGCAGCATTGGCTTCGGCGTAAGGAAAGTGCCGGCGGAAACAGTAGCGGCAGTGGATGGCGCAGGCGCCGGTGGCAACGAGCAGGACGCGGCCGTGGTACTTGTGCAGTATCCCGCCGGGTTGCATCGCCTGCAGGTCGCCGACCGGATCGCTGAGATAGCCCGGCGCAGGCTCCAGTTCCGCCGCCAGCGGCAGGACTTGCCGCAGCAGGGGATCGTTCGGATCGCCGCGCTGCATGCGGGCGACGAAACCCCGCGGTACCCGTAACGGAAATTGCGCCGCCGCCTTGCGGGCGGCCGGCAGCAGACCGGCATCAAGGTCGAGCAGCTGCAGCAGCTCGGCGGGATCGCGTACCGCCTCGGCCAGTTCCTGCTGCCAGCGCGGTGTGTTTGACGAAGAATTGTGCGGCGCGGCAGACATGCGGTAGTGTCCAAGGCGTTGAAAAATCGGACCGCATATTCTAACCGCAAGCGGAATCCGTTACGATGCGCCCTTTCGCGCAGCAACAGCGGAACGTATCGAGGACTCTATGGCGACGTATAGCACCAACGAATTCAAGTCCGGCCTCAAGATCATGCTGGACGGCGACCCGTACGCCATCGTGGAGAACGAATTCGTCAAGCCGGGTAAAGGCCAAGCCTTTAACCGCGTCAGGGTTCGCAACCTCAAGACCGGCCGCGTCATCGACCGTACCTTCAAGTCGGGCGACACGGTTGAGGGTGCCGACGTGGTTGAGGTGGAGATGCAGTATCTCTATAACGATGGCGACCAGTGGTATTTCATGAACCCGACCAGCTACGAGCAGGTTGGCGCCGACAAGACGGCGGTCGAGGAAGCGCTGCAGTGGATCAAGGAGCAGGATGTCTGCACCGTGGTCCTCTATAACGGTCAGCCGCTCAGCGTGACCCCACCGAACTTCGTCAACCTGAAGATCGTCCAGACCGACCCCGGTGTCCGAGGCGATACCAGCGGCGGCGGCGGCAAGCCGGCGACCCTGGAAACCGGCGCGGTGGTGCGGGTGCCGCTGTTCGTGCCGGAGGGTGAGATGATCAGGGTCGATACTCGCACCGGCGAGTACGTCTCCCGCGTCAAGGAGTAATGGACGCGTCCTGGCGGCCAACGGCCAGCCTTGAGAATCTGCAACGGCGGGCGGCAATTCTTGCCGCCGTCCGCCGGTTCTTCGCCGAGCGCGAAGTGCTGGAGGTGGAAACGCCGGTGCTGATCGGCGCCGCCGCCGCCGATCCCAATCTCGACAGCCTTTCCCTTGCTTACACAGGGCCAGGCGCGCCTGCTTCCGGCCGGTTGTGGTTGCAAACTTCCCCCGAATTCGCCATGAAGCGGCTGTTGGCTGCCGGCAGCGGCTGCATCTACCAGATCTGCCGGGCGTTTCGCGTCGACGAGCGCGGCCGTCGGCACAATCCGGAATTCACCATGATCGAGTGGTACCGGCTGGGCTTTGACCACCGTCGGCTGATGGACGAGGTGGCGACGCTGGCCGCGATGGTGCTGGGTCCGCGGCCGGTCGAGGTTTTTTCCTACCGCGAAGCCTTTCAGCGTTTTGCCGGGCTCGATCCATTCCACTGCTCGGTAGCCGAGCTGATTGCCTGTGCCGGCAGCCACAACATCCCGCTGCCCGCTCTGTCGGCCGATGACCGCGATGCCTGGCTCGATCTGCTGCTGTCTGAGGTGGTAACACCGCGGCTAGGTCGCGGGACGTACAGTTTCGTCTGCGACTTCCCTCCGTCACAGGCCGCGCTGGCACGGTTGCGGCAAGAGGAGGGGCTGGAAGTGGCGGAGCGCTTCGAGCTGTTCGTCGAAGGTCTGGAGTTGGCCAACGGCTACCACGAACTCACCGATCCGGCGGAGCAGCGGGCGCGCTTCGAGCAGGAGCGGGCCCGCCGGGCGGCGGCCGGACAGCCGGAATCGAGCGTGGATGAGCGCCTGTTGGCGGCGCTGGCAGTCGGTTTACCCGATTGCGCTGGGGTGGCGCTGGGCTTCGATCGGCTGGTCATGCTGGCGCTCGGCGCCGAGCGCATCGACGAGGTGATGGCGTTTCCGATCGAACGCTGCTAGGTGTTGGCTCACCACCGAGACGCAGAGGGCCCAGGGAAAGAAAAAAGCATTCACCACAAAGGCACCAAGCCCACAAAGTAAAACCTCTTCCTTTGTGTTCTTCGTGTCTTTGTGGTTATTCCCTGCTTTCCTCTGCGCTCTCTGTGTCTCGGTGGTGAACGGGCCCCACGCTCTACTGCGAGCGGCTCTTCAGATAAGCATCCAGTTGCACGACCTTGGAGCCGTCGCTGCTGGCGTAGTGCCCCAGTGCCTGGCCCATGCGCACTTTCTGGTCGGCCATGAGCTCGGGCAGCCAGTCCATCTGCTCGGGGCCGAACAGGACGATGGCGGTCGAACCCATATTGAAGCGGCCCAGTTCGGCGCCGCGCTGGAAGCTGCGGGCGTCGCTGCCGCGGTAGAACCAGCGGCGGATCTGGCGGCCGCGCGGCGGCGTAACCTCGCCGGCCCAGACGGTCTCGATGCTGGAGACATTGATCGCGCCGACCATGACTACAGCCATCGGTCCCCGGGCGGTATCGAATACGGCCACCATGCGCTCGTTGCGGGCGAACAGCCGGTCGATGGCCCGTACCGAGAACGCGGCGACGCCGAACAGCCGGCCGGGCACGTGAATCATCTCGCGCAGCCGGCCGGCAGCCGGCATGTGCACGCGATGATAATCGGCCGGCGACAGATAGACCGTCGCGAACTGGCCGCCCTGGAAGCGGCTGGCCAGGGTTTCGTCGCCGCCCAGCAGTTCCCGCACGGTAAACGTGCGGCCCTTCGCTTGCACCAGCGTCCCGTCTTCGATCGGGCCGATGGCACTGATGGTGCCGTCGGCCGGCGAGACGATGGCCTCAGCATCCTCCGGTAGCGGCCGGGCGTCCGGGCGCAGCGCCCGGGTGAAAAAGGCGTTGAAGTTGGGATAGGCGCGTGGATCGGTTTCCACCGCTTCGCTCAGGTCCACCTTGTACTGACGGACAAACCAGCCGGTCAGCGCGTTCTTCCACCAGGGCGTGCGCCAGCGGGCCGCGGCGTGAACGACCCTGGAGATCGCATGGTGCGGCAGAACATAGAACGGCAGGCTTTTGAGCTTGTCGGTGAGCGTCGCCTCGCCGGCGGCGCGAACAGGTGTGGAGGTGTTCATCGAGGCTGATAATGTCCCTGGATCTTCAATAGGTCGTCGATCATCGACTGCGGTGCGTGCGGCTGCCCAAAGATAGCCTGCAATTGGCCTTTTGGGTTGATCAGTAGGATCGCCGTGCTGTGATCGACCAGATAGCCGCTCGAGCCCGGCGCTGGCTTGTTGATCACATAGACGATGCCTAGATCGCGAGTCAGCGCGGCAAGTTCCTCAGCGGAACCGGTGGCGCCGATAAAATTCGGGTTGAAATACGGCACGTAGGCGGCAAGCCGCTCCGGGGTGTCGCGCGCCGGATCGACCGATACCATGAGGACCTGTAGCGGCAGAGCGGGCGCCTTTTTCTGCAAGTCTTCCGCCGCCGCATTCAAAACCGCCAGGGCGGTGGGGCAGGCGTCGGGGCAGTGGGTATAGCCAAAGAACACCCAGGTCCAGCGGCCGTCGAGGCGCTGATTGTCGAAGCGCTCACCGCGGTGGTCGACCAGTTGGAATGGCCGCAACGGCTTGCCGCCCGGCAAAAAGGTTGCCTGCAGATCATCCGGCTCCAGCGGTTTTTGCTTGAGCAGGTAGGACGCGCTCAAGGCGCCGCCGATAGCGGCGATCAGCGCAGCTACGGCGATCAGGAGATAGCGGCTCCAGGAGGGACGGTCGGTGGTCGTATTCATGGGGCTGATTATTCCATAGAGCTGACATTGCGGCAGCGGGTGCTTCCGGTATCATGCGTGCGGCCACTGAAACCAGGATCCGTTTTATGCACGAACTCGACAGCGCCCCCTCCGAACTGCGCACCATGCGCGACTTTGTCCGTTGGGCGGCCAGCCGGTTCCAGGAGGCCGGCCTGGTGTTCGGGCATGGGACTGATAATGCCTTAGACGAAGCTGCGGCGCTCGTCCTGCATACGCTGCACCTGCCGATGAATTTGAGCGCAGCTTGGTGGGAATCGCGTTTGACCAAGGCGGAAGCCGAGGCGGTGTGCGCCCGGGTGCGCCGCCGGATCACGGAGCGGCTGCCGCTGGCTTATTTGACCCACGAAGCCTGGTTCGCCGGCTTGCCGTTTTACGTCGATCAGCGGGTGCTGATCCCGCGTTCGCCAATCGGCGAGTCGATCCAACGGCAGTTCATGCCCTGGCTGGAGCCCGAGCGAGTCTCCCGGATCCTTGATCTCGGTACCGGCAGTGGCTGCATTGCCATTGCCTGCGCCTACGCGTTTTACCAGGCGGAGGTGGACGCGGTCGACGTCAGCCCGGACGCGCTGGAGGTGGCCCGCATCAACGTCGACCGCCATCAGTTGCAGGAGCGGGTCAAGCTGATTCAGTCGGATCTGTTCGATGCCCTGTCGGCCGAGCAGAGCTATGATCTGATCGTCAGCAATCCGCCGTACGTGGACGCGCTGGACATGAGTCAGCTGGCGCCCGAGTTTCGGCATGAGCCGCGACTGGGGCTGACTGCCGGCGAGGATGGGCTCGATCTGGTGCGGCGCATTCTGCGGGAGGCGCCGCAGCGGCTGAGCGAGCACGGGGTGCTGGTGGTGGAGGTCGGCAATAGTGCGCCGGCGCTGGAAGCGGCCTTCCCTGAGGTGCCCTTCGTCTGGCTGGAATTCGAGCACGGCGAGGGCGAGGTTTTCATGCTCACTGCCCAGCAACTCGCCGACTATCAGGCCTATTTCGCAGGCTGAGCAAGCGACGGAATCGGAATGTCCGGTAATACTTTTGGCAAGCTGTTTACTGTCACCACCTTCGGCGAGAGCCACGGCCCGGCGCTGGGTGCCATCGTCGACGGCTGCCCGCCCGGCCTGGCTCTGACCGAGGCCGATCTGCAGCGCGACCTGGATCGGCGCAAGCCGGGCACTTCGCGCTACACCACGCAGCGGCGCGAGCCGGACCAGGTGCGGATTCTGTCGGGCGTGTTCGAAGGACGAACCACGGGCACACCGATCGGGCTGTTGATCGAGAACGCCGACCAGCGCTCGCGCGACTACGACAAGATCAAGGCGGGCTTCCGGCCGGGGCATGCCGATTACACCTACCAGCAGAAATACGGCCTGCGCGATTACCGCGGCGGCGGCCGCTCCAGCGCCCGCGAGACCGCCATGCGGGTTGCCGCCGGCGCCATCGCCAAGAAGTATCTGGCCGAGCGTTACGGTGTGCGCATCCGCGGCTACGTCTCCCAGATCGGCCCGTACCAGCTGGCACTGAAGGATTGGGCCGCAGTCGAGCAGAATCCGTTTTTCTGCGGCGATCCGGAGCGAGTGCCGGAACTGGAAACCTACATTCACAACCTGCGCCGCGAAGGCGATTCGATTGGTGCACGGGTAACCGTCGTGGCTGAGGGTGTGCCGCCCGGCTGGGGCGAGCCGATCTTCGACCGGCTGGACGCCGATATCGCCCACGCCTTGATGAGCATCAATGCCGTCAAGGGCGTGGAAATCGGCGCCGGCTTTGCCGCTGCCGAGCAGAAGGGCAGCGAGCACCGCGATGAGATCACGCCGCAGGGTTTTCTTTCCAACCACGCCGGCGGCGTGCTCGGGGGCATCTCGTCCGGTCAGGACATTGTCGCCAGCATCGCGCTCAAGCCGACTTCCAGCATCACTACGCCCGGCCGCTCCATAGACGTGACCGGCGAGCCCATGGAAATCATTACCACCGGCCGCCACGACCCCTGCGTCGGCATCCGTGCCACCCCTATCGCCGAGGCCATGCTGGCGCTGGTGCTGATGGATCACGCCCTGCGCCACCGCGGCCAGAACGCCGATGTCCGTTCCGAAACCCCGATCATTCCGGCCCGGCCATAGTGTGGGGCTCACCACAGAGACACAGAGAGCGCAGAGAAGAGCATTGGAGTAACCACCAAGGCACAAAATGCACAAAGAAACACGAAGTAAAGCTTCTTCCTTTGTGACCCTTGTGCCTTGGTGGTGAGTCTCCCGTCTTCCTCGGCGCCCTCTGTGTCTCGGTGGTGAGTGTTTTCGTGCCAGACCTCTATGCCCACTAAACTGCCGTACTGGCGCCTGTCCGGTTTTTATTTCTTCTATTTCGCCATTGTCGGCACGCTGGTGCCGTACTGGGGGCCGTACCTGCACACGCTTGGCTTTTCCGCCAGGCAGGTCGGTGAATCGATTGCCGTCATCAATCTGATGCGGGTCATTGCGCCCAACGTGCTCGGCTCCCTGGCTGATCGCCATGGCCGGCGGATGCGGCTGGTGCGGCTGGCGACAGCGCTGTCGTTGCTGTCCTGCGCTGCAGCGCTGATCGATCAGAGTTATGGCTGGCTGCTGCTGGTGATGGCCGTTTTCAGTTTTCTCTGGAATGGCGCGCTGCCGCAGTTCGAGGCGGTAACCATGAATCATCTCGGCGCACGGGCGCACCGCTACAGCCGCATCCGGCTCTGGGGCTCGGTTGGCTTCATCGTGGCAGTGACGGTGCTGGGTGGGGTGGTGGATTGGGCAGGGGTGGGCATCGTTCCGTATGCGTTGCTGCTGCTGAGCTGCGCCTTGTGGTTGTCCGGTCAGGCGACGCCGGAACGGGCGGCGCCGCCGGTGACCGAGCCGCTGGCCGGATTTTGGCGGGTGCTGTGGCGGCCGGAGGTGCTCGGCTTTTTGTTCGCGGCGTTTCTGTCGCAGATGAGCCATGGCCCGTATTACGCCTTCTTCAGTATCTATCTGCAGGAGCATGGCTATCGCAGCGATACCATTGGTCTGCTGTGGGCCTGGGCCGTAATCGCCGAAATCGGGGTGTTCATGGCCATCCACAGCTGGCTGCCGCGGCACGGCCCGCGCCGGCTGATGCTGGCGGCTTTGCTGTTGGGGGCCCTGCGCTGGCTGGTGATCGGCGGTTTTCCGAATCAGTTGGCACTGCTGTTCGCGGCGCAGACTCTGCATGCGGCCAGCTTCGGGATTTATCATGCGGTCGGCATCGCGGTGGTGAGCCGCTTCTTCCGTGGCCGCAGCCAAGGCCGAGGGCAGGCGATCTACAGCAGCATGACTTTTGGCGCTGGCGTCGCCATCGGCAGCCTAGCTGCCGGCTACCTCTGGGCGGGGCTGGGCGGCAGCGGGGTGTTCTACCTGGCCAGCGCAGTGTCGGCGCTAGCCGCGGTGATTGCCTGGCGCACTGTGCCGCCGAGTCTGCAGGTTCCTGCAGCGCAGCATTGACTTGGTTATAATGGGCGACTTGACAGAATTTTGCGGACGAGCGCCATGGCCGGAAAAACCCTCTACGATAAACTCTGGGACGCGCACGTCGTCCGTCGCAACGACGACGGTTCGGTGCTGCTGTACATTGATCGCCACCTCGTGCACGAGGTGACCTCGCCGCAGGCGTTCGAGGGACTGAAACTGGCTGGCCGCGGCCTCTGGCGCCGCTCCGCGGCGTTGGCGGTGGCGGACCATAACGTACCTACCACCGATCGCTCGGTGGGCATCGCCGATCCGATCTCGCGGTTGCAGGTTGAGACGCTCGATGCCAATTGCCGCGATTACGACGTAACCCTGTTCGACATGAACGACGTCCGCCAGGGCATCGTCCACGTCATCGGCCCAGAGCAGGGGGCCACTCTGCCCGGCATGACCGTAGTCTGCGGCGACTCCCACACCTCCACCCACGGCGCACTCGCCTGCCTTGCCTTCGGTATCGGCACCTCCGAGGTGGAGCATGTCATGGCGACCCAGACCGTGGTGCAGCACAAGGCTAAGGCGATGCTGATCAGCATCGACGGCCAGGTCGGCCCCGGCGTTACCGCCAAGGACATCGTGCTGCACGTCATCGGCGAGATCGGTACCGCCGGCGGCACCGGCTACGCCATCGAATTCGGCGGCGATGCCATTCGCGCGCTCTCCATCGAAGGCCGCATGACGGTCTGCAACATGGCCATCGAGGCCGGCGCCCGTTGCGGCATGATCGCGGTGGATGACAAGACCATCGACTACGTCCAGGGCCGGCCGTTTGCCCCCACTGGCGAGGCCTGGGACAAGGCGGTTGCCTGGTGGCGGACGCTGCACTCGGATGCCGAGGCCCAGTTCGACAAGGTGGTGCGCATCGACGCCGCCGCCATTCAGCCGCAGGTTACCTGGGGCACTTCGCCCGAGATGGTGGTGCCGGTCACCGCCAAGGTGCCGAATCCCTTCGCCGAGACCGATCCGGTGCAGCAGAAGGGCATGCTGCGGGCGCTGGAGTACATGGGCCTGCAGCCGGATACGCCGATCAGCGAAATTGCCGTCGACAAGGTGTTCATCGGTTCCTGCACCAATAGCCGGATCGAGGACTTGCGCGCCGCCGCCGCGGTGATCAAAGGCCGCCGTAAGGCCGACAGCGTCAAGCAGGCGCTGGTGGTGCCAGGCTCCGGGCTGGTGAAAAAGCAGGCCGAGGAAGAGGGGTTGGACAAGATTTTCATCGAGGCCGGCTTCGAATGGCGTGAGCCGGGCTGCTCAATGTGCCTGGCCATGAACGCCGACCGGCTGGAGCCGGGCGAGCGCTGCGCCTCCACTTCCAACCGCAACTTCGAAGGCCGTCAGGGCCAGGGTGGACGCACGCATCTGGTGAGCCCCGCCATGGCCGCCGCCGCCGCTATCGCCGGTCACTTTGTCGATGTGAGGAACTTCTGATGCGTCCGTTTACGACTCTGCATGGCTTGGTCGCACCGCTGGATCGCGCCAACGTCGACACCGACGCCATCATTCCCAAGCAGTTCCTGAAGTCGATCAAGCGCACCGGTTTCGGCCCCAACCTGTTCGACGAATGGCGCTATTTGGATCAGGGCGAGCCGGGGCAGGACAGCTCCAAGCGGCCGCTCAATCCGGACTTCGTGCTCAACCAGTCGCGCTATCAGGGTGCACAGGTGCTGTTGGCACGGCG
Organism: Gammaproteobacteria bacterium; assembly: GCA_036278215.1. GTDB lineage: Bacteria > Pseudomonadota > Gammaproteobacteria > Nitrococcales > AK92 > JAAYIK01. Next base: position 10,217 of record DASULL010000146.1, read on the forward strand.
TAATTTCGGCTGCGGTTCTTCCCGTGAGCACGCTCCCTGGGCGCTGGAGGATTACGGTTTCCGCGCCATCATCGCGCCGAGCTTCGCCGATATCTTCTACAACAACTGCTTCAAGAACGGCCTGCTGCCCATCGTGCTCAGTGAAGAGCAGGTCGATCAGTTGTTCCGCGAGACGGCGGCGAATGAGGGTTATCGGCTGCAGATCGATCTGCCGGCGCAGACCGTTACCACGCCGGCGGGCGAAGTGTTCAAGTTCGACATCGACGGTTTCCGCAAGCACTGCCTGGTGAATGGTTTGGACGAGATTGGCCTGACCCTGGAGCATGCCGACGACATTCGCGCCTACGAGGCACGCCGCCGCCAAGAGGCGCCGTGGCTGTTCGAGGCGTAGGCGAACAGAAGATATTCACCACAGAGACACGGAGAGCACGAAGAAAGACTAAGGAAAGGCTTTCTTCGCTTTAGCGATCGGTTTTTAGCTTTTCTCTGTGTCCTCTGCGTCTCTGTGGTGCAAACTGGATAAACGAATATGAGCAAAAAGATTCTGGTGTTGCCGGGCGATGGGATCGGTCCGGAGATCGTTGCCGAAGCGGTCAAGGTGCTGGAGTGCCTGCAGCGGGAGTTCGGTCTGCGGGTGGAGCTGGAGCAGGGCCTGATTGGTGGCGCCGCCTACGATGCCACGGGCAAGCCACTGCCGGCTGAGACGCTGGCGCTAGCCAAGGCCGCCGATGCGGTACTGCTGGGCGCTGTCGGTGGGCCACGGTACGACACGCTGGATCGCCCGCTGCGGCCGGAGCGCGGCTTGCTGGCGATCCGCTCCGAGCTGAATCTGTTCGGCAACCTGCGGCCGGCGATTCTGTATCCGCAGCTGGTCGCGGCCTCCTCGCTCAAGCCCGAACTCGTCGCCAGCCTGGATCTGATGATCGTGCGCGAACTCACCGGCGGCATCTACTTCGGCCAGCCGCGCGAGATCCGTGCGCGCGCCGACGGCAGCCGCGAAGGCTACAACACCATGATCTACTCGGAAGGCGAGATCGAGCGCATCGCCCGAGTCGCCTTCGACATCGCTCGCAAGCGCAGCCGCCGGGTCTGCTCAGTCGACAAGGCCAACGTGCTGGAAGTCTCCGAGCTCTGGCGCGAGGTGATGGAGCGGGTCGGCAAGGATTATCCCGATGTCGAGCTGAGCCACATGTACGTCGACAATGCTGCCATGCAGCTGGTGCGCGCGCCCAAGCAGTTCGACGTGATGGTCACCGAGAACATGTTCGGCGATATCCTTTCCGACTGCGCCGCCATGCTGACCGGTTCCATCGGCATGCTGCCGTCGGCGTCGCTGGACGAGAATGCCAAGGGCATGTACGAGCCCATTCACGGCTCTGCTCCGGATATCGCCGGTCAGGGTGTGGCCAATCCGTTGGCGACCATACTCTCGGTCGAGATGATGTTGCGTTATTCCCTTGAGGAACCGATGCTTGCCGACCGGGTCCAAGCCGCCGTCGGCAAGGTGCTGGATCAGGGGCTGCGGACCGGCGATATCTACATGCCGGGCACGCAGAAGGTTGGTACCGGT
>DASULL010000147.1:0-4363 GCA_036278215.1 Gammaproteobacteria bacterium
TAGGCGCCAACCCGGCGGGACTATGGACCGGGGTGGTGCTGCCACCCTTGGCCCGAGTGCGGACGATCTGGTAGCCGGGCCGCAGCAAATACCAGATCGGCACGCTCCAGATGTGGACCAAGCGGGTGAAGGGCGTGATCAGGAACAAGGTCAAGCCCAGCACGATGTGGATCTTGTAGACGAAAGAAGTATCGATGATGAGATTGGCTGCGCTGGGGTTGAAGGTGAGGATGCCGTGGGCCCAGCCCATGAACAGCACCATGTGTTCACCGGACAAATCGCGAATGGTCCAGTAGGTGGTGGCGATCCCGAGCACCAGCTGCAGCCACAGCAGCACCAGCACGAGGATGTCGCCTATCGAGGAACTGCGGCGAATACGCGGGTCGAACAGCCGCCGGTGCAACAGCAAGGTAGCGCCGATCAGGGCGGCGAGGCCGGCCAGGCCGCCGACAGTGAGCGCTGTCAGCTGTTTGAAGGTGGGCGAGATGCCGAAGAATTCGAACACGCTGATCGGCGTCAGCAGCCCGACGAAGTGCCCGACGAAGAGCACGATGACGCCAATGTGAAACAGATTGGAGCCCAGGATCATCTGCCGCCGCCGCAAAAACTGCGACGACTGCGAGCGCCAGGTGTACTGTCCCTTGTCGAAGCGCAGGATGCTGCCCAGGAAGAGCACGGTCAGCGCCACATAGGGGTACCAGCCGAAAAACAGGTAGTTGATGAACTCGTTCATCCCGCCCTCCTTAGCCCCTGATGACCGAGCGCAGCGCCTCGCGCGTGGCCTTGATTCTGGCGATCACGCCGCTCCCGCCTCTCTCCTGCAGCGGCGCGCTGAAGTCCACCGGCGCTTCTTCCCACTCCTGATCGATGGACTTGCGCTCATCGAACTCGCCCCGCTCCTGCAGTTCGGCGACAGCATCCGGATCTGGCTTGGCTCCGGATAACGCCACCAGCGCGGCGAAGATGGCGGCATAAACCGAGCCTCGTTTTGCCAAGCGCTGCTCCAACACCGCCAGCACATGCGCCGGCTGGCTCAGCCAATCGCGTGCTTCAGCGGCCGGCAGGCAGGATAGGAACTCCAGGAACAGCGGCAGGAAATCCGGTAGCTCCGAGCCTTCTATGGCGAAGCCATGAACGAGATAGCGCTGGCCAAGATCGATCATGGCCTGGCCGCGCTCGCGGCTGTCCCCATGCACATGCTCGAACAGATGCAGCGAGAGCGAGCGCGACTGGTCGAACAACTCGCAGTACGCTGCCTGCAGATCGAGCAGGTCTTCGCTCTCGAAGGAGCGCAGCAGCGGTTCCAGCCGCTGCTGCAGGGTGGCGGTCAGTACCGCTTCCGCGCGCAGCACCGTGCGGACCTCGCCTATATGCTGCTTCAGCTCGGCGGAGGGATAGCTCAGCAAGGCCGAGAGCGCGCGTAGCGTCCTGCTCATGTGGGTATATCCATATACGGTTTGCGCGGGGTCTTCTTGGCGCCGCCGAACAGGTTGACCTTTGTCGAGCCATCGTTAGGTTCACTGAAACCGAAGCCGGCAGAGCCACGCAGACGGTAGGCGTCTTCGTGCAGCTCGCGGTGCGAGGTCGGAATGACGTAGCGGTCCTCGTAGGCCGCCAGCGCCATGTAGCGGTACATCTCCTCGATGATGGCGGGCGTCAGCCCGACCTCGCTGGCGATGCGTTCGTCGATGCGGCCATCGACGGTCTTCGCCCGCATGTAGGCGCGCATCGCCAGCATCCGCTCCAGCGCGGTGACGATGGGCTCCTCCGCCCCGGCGGTGAGCAGGTTGGCGAGGTAGCGCACCGGGATGCGCAGCGAGCGTACGTCCGGCATGCCGTTGTTCACCGACATCTTGCCGGCCTCGGCCGCCGATTGAATGGGCGACAGCGGCGGCACGTACCAGACCATCGGCAGGGTGCGGTACTCCGGATGCAGCGGGAAGGCGATCTTCCATTCCATCGCCAGCTTGTAGACCGGCGAGCGCATGGCCGCTTCCAGCCAGGCTTCGGGCACGCCGTCACGCTTGGCCTGGGCCTGCACCGCTGGATCGTGCGGATTCAGGAAGATGCTGAGCTGGGCTGGATAAAGATCCTGCACATCCTCCACCGAAGCCGCCTCCAGAATGCGGTCGGCATCGTAAAGCACCACGCCGAGATAGCGGATGCGGCCAACGCAAGTCTCGGAGCAGACGGTCGGCTGGCCGGTCTCTATACGGGGGTAGCAGAAAATGCACTTCTCCGACTTGCCGCTGGACCAGTTGTAGTAAACCTTCTTGTACGGGCAGCCCGACACGCACATGCGCCAGCCGCGGCACTTGTCCTGGTCGATGAGGACGATGCCGTCTTCTTCCCGTTTGTAGATGGCGCCAGAGGGGCAGGAGGCGAGGCAGGACGGGTTGAGGCAGTGCTCGCACAGCCGCGGCAGATACATCATGAAGGTCTGCTCGAACTGGCCGTAGATCTCCTTCTCCACTACCCCGCTGAAGTTGTAATCGCGCGAGCGCTTGGCGAACTCGCCGCCAAGGTCGTCCTCCCAGTTGCCGCTCCACTCGATCTTGGTCATTACCTCGCCGGTAACCAGCGAGCGGGGCTTGGCCGATGGCTGCGCCTCCAGCTCCGGCGCTTTCTGCAGCCACTCGTACTCGAAGGTATAGGGCTCGTAGAAGTCGTCGATTTCCGGCAGATCTGGGTTGGCGAAAATCTTTGCCAGGATTCGCCACTTGGCGCCGCCGCGCAGTTCGATCTTGCCGTTTTTTTTCCTGACCCAGCCGCCCTTCCAGCGATTCTGGTTTTCCCAGTCCTTGGGATAGCCTACCCCCGGCTTGGACTCGACATTATTGAACCAAACGTATTCGACGCCCTCCCGATTGGTCCACACGTTCTTGCAGGTAATGGAACAGGTGTGGCAGCCGATGCATTTGTCGAGGTTCAACACCATCGCGATCTGGGCCCGAACCTTCATCTTGCTTCCCTCTTGCTAGCAGCCACCCTTCCTCCAGTGCCCCAGTCGGCGGTGACGTCACCGCTGGCAGCGTCGTCCGCCGCTTTATCGAACCAGTTGATCTCGTTCATCTTGCGGATGATGACGAACTGATCGCGGTTGGCACCGACCGTGCCGTAGTAGTTGAAGCCATAGGCGAGCTGGACATAGCCGCCGATCATGTGAGTCGGCTTCATGTTGATGCGGGTGACGGAGTTGTGGACGCCGCCACGCTGGCCGGTAATCTCGGAGCCCACAGTGTTCACCATCTTTTCCTGGGCGTGATACATGATGGCTGAGCCGGGCATGATCCGCTGCGAGACGATGGCCCGCGCCGTCAGGGCGCCGTTGACGTTGAACGCCTCGATCCAGTCGTTGTCCACGATCCCCGCCGCCCGCGCATCCTCCTCGCTGATCCAGACCGTCGGCCCGCCCCGGTTGAGGCTGAGCATGATGAGGTTTTCGGTATAGGTGGAGTGGATGCCCCATTTCTGGTGGGGCGTGAGGATGTTGAGCTGGATCTCCGGATTGCCGTTGGGCAGCTTGCCGAGCACCTGCTTGACCGATCTGGTGTCGATCGGTGGCCGCCAGGTGGGGAAGCCTTCGCCGAAGGCCAGCATCCACTTATGGTCCTGATAGAGCTGCTGGCGGCCAGTCAGGGTGCGCCAGGGAATGAGCTCGTGGACGTTGGTCCAGCCGGCGTTGTAGCAGACCTTCTCCGACTCGATGCCGGACCAGGTTGGCGAGGAGATGATCTTGCGCGGCTGGGCCGCTACGTCACGGAAGCGGATCTTCTCCTCCTCCTTGCCCTCGGCCAGGTGCTGGTGGGGCCGGCCGGTAGCTTTCGACAAGGCTTCCCAGGCTTTGAGAGCGACCTCGCCATTGGTTTCCGGCGCCAGCATCAGAATGGTTTCACAGGCGTCGATGTCGGAGTCGATCTTCGGCCTGCCGGCACTCTTGCCGCCCGCAACCACGCCATTCAGAACGCCCAGCAACTGGACTTCGTGCTTGGTATCCCAAATCAGCCCCTTGGAGCCGTTGCCAAGCTCCTCCAGTTTTGGCCCCAGCGAGGTATAGCGAGCGAAGGTCGCTGGGTAGTCGCGCTCGATCACGGCCACATTGCCCATCGTCTTGCCGGGTATCGGCTCGCACTCGCCCAGCTTCCAGTCGCGCGGCTCGTATGGCTGGGCCAGCTCGCCCGGCGTGTCGTGCAGGATCGGCGTCAGCACCAGGTCGTGCTCCACCCCGAGCACTTCCGGCGCCACTTCCGAGAATTTCTTGGCGATGGCGCGGAAAATGCTCCAGTCGCTCTTGCTCTCCCAGACCGGGTCCACCGCCGCCGTCAGCGGGTGAATGAATGGATGCATGTCAGTGGTGTTGAGG
>DASULL010000148.1:0-13826 GCA_036278215.1 Gammaproteobacteria bacterium
ACTACCGGGCCCTGATCAAGGCGGCCGACACTTTGGCCGCCTACATCAAGTGCGAAGCGGAGCTACGGGCGGGGAACATCGAGTTTACCGACGCGGCCGAAGATGTTCGCGCCCGGCTGGCCGCCCTGGGCATGCCGGAGGTGGAACATTTTCTTGCCACCTTCCTCCCGAGCTATCGTCTGACGTTGGATGAGCTGCTGACCAGTCGACAGGAGGCGTCCCCCCGTTAATCTTGCTCAGGCATCGCTTGGTGCACGATGCCGCTGGGCTAACGCGTCCAGTCCTGCCAGGACGTATAGATCGATGTCTTCCAGAAGAGCATCAGCCTCCTGAATTACCGCCGCCGGTATCCGGCTGCGCAGTTCGGTCGGGGCGATCGGGTTCAGGCCAGCACAAGGCAATATGTGAGAGCAAGCCCGCGCTGCACTGTGGGGTGGTCCGGTGGCAGCTCCAGAATCTCCGCGATCAGCTTCAGCAGAACCGCTACATTCGGCTGTGTCGCCTGGCCGACCAGGTGGGCGCGGGTGTCTTCGCCATTCTAGACTTGCTGAGTCGACTCCACAGCCAGATCCAAGGCTTATATGCAGAAGCGGAAACGTTTCCTGATTCTTGCCGTCGCTGTGATCGTCATCAGCCTGATCGCTGCGGAAGTCTGGTGGCGGCAGCGGCAGGGTCCGGCTGCCCGGGAACTGGTCTTGTACGGCAACGTCGATATCCGCCAGATCGCCTTGGCTTTCAATGGCAACGGGCGCGTTGTGCAAATGCGTGTAATCGAGGGCGACCGGGTTCGGGCCGGCGAGCTGCTGGCTGCTCTCGACAAGGAACCGCTGCAGTTGCGCGTTGCTCGGGCAGAAGCACAGCTGCAGGCACAGCAGCAGGTGCTGCGACGTCTGGAAAGCGGCAGCCGGCCGGAAGAAGTGGCGCAGGCGCAGGCCAGCGTCGCTGCGGCCAAGGCTCAGGCCAGCTCTGCCGTTCAGCAGTTGGATCGCCTGCAAGCGATCAGTCGCAATACCAATCAGCGCGGTGTCAGCCGGGAACAGCTGGATGTTGCCCGCACCAACCAGCAGGTGGCGCAAGCGCAGCTGGAGAACGCCCGTAAGGCGCTGGAGTTGGTTGTCGCCGGGCCGCGGCAGGAAGATATCGAGCAGGCGCGGGCGCAGCTGGCTGCGGCTGAAGCCGAGCTGGCGCTGGCGCGATATGAGCTGCGCGAGGCCGATTTGAAAGCACCGCTGGATGCGGTTGTACGCAGCCGCTTGCTGGAACCGGGCGACATGGCGTCCCCACAGCAGCCGGCCTACACGCTAGCGCTGACCAGGCCGAAGTGGGTGCGTGCTTATATCAACGAGGCCGACTTGGGACGGGTGAGGCCAGGGCAGACGGCGCAGGTCGTCACCGATAGCTATCCAAAGCAGCCGGTAGCGGGGCAGGTCGGCTACATCTCCTCGGTGGCCGAATTTACTCCCAAGACCGTGCAGACCGAGGAGCTGCGCACTAGCTTGGTCTATGAGATCCGCATCGTCGTCGACGACCCAGAGGATCGATTGCGGCTGGGGATGCCGGTGACGGTGCATTTGCCCGTCGCCGAACAGCACACCGCGGCTGGATACGCCCAGCCATGAGCGCCGCACCCTCTGCCCTGGCCGCGCGCGGTATTTCCAAGCGCTTTCCAACCAAGGGGCCAGAGCGGGTGATAACAGCGCTGGACGAGGTCTCACTGACAGTGCAGGCGGGTACGCTGACCGCTCTGGTTGGCCCGGATGGCGCTGGTAAAACCACTCTGCTGCGGTTGGCTGCCGGACTGCTGCTGGCGGATGAGGGCTCTATCGAAGTGCTTGGCATCGACGTTGCGAGCAGGCCGCAGGCGGTGCAGAACCGTATCACTTATATGCCGCAACGCTTTGGCTTATATGAAGATCTGAGTGTTCAGGAGAACCTGGATCTATATGCCGACCTGCATGGGGTTGCCGCCGACGTGCGTGGCAGCCGTTACGCCCGGCTATTGGAGATGACCGATCTCGGTCGCTTCACTAATCGTCCCGCCGGCAAACTCTCCGGAGGAATGAAGCAGAAGCTCGGTTTGGCTTGTACGTTAGTCCGCTCTCCCGAACTGCTGCTGCTGGATGAGCCGACCGTGGGCGTGGATCCGCTGTCGCGACAGGAGCTCTGGGTAATCCTGGAGCAACTGGTGAGCGTGGAGCAACTGACTGTGCTGGTCAGCACCGCTTATCTGGATGAGGCCTCGCGCTGCGCGCAGGTGATCGTCCTGCACCAGGGGCAGGTGCTGGCGGGAGGCACACCGGCTGGGTTGCGGCAGCAGGCCCAGGGTCTTTGTTTTGCCGCCACGCCGCCACCCGGCCAACAGGCGCGCGCGCTCCAGGCCCGGCTGCTGGACGATGCCGATACCCTCGACGCTGTGCCTCGTGGCGGCGAGGTCCACTTTATCCGGCGTGCCGCCGCGGTCGAGGCTGGCGATGCGGCGTTGCCTGGACTGCTGCAAAGTATCTCCTATAAACCTGTGCCACCGACACTGGAAGATGGCTTCATGGTGTTGCTGCGCCGGCGGACCGAGCACAGCCCGGCGCCGGCCGTGGCTCCCCCGCTGGCCGCTGTTTCACGCAGGGCCGCTGAAGATGTGGTCATTGAGGTCAGGGACCTGGTACGGAAATTCGGTGATTTCACTGCCGTTGCCAATGCCACCTTCTCGGTCCGGCGTGGCGAAGTTTTCGGCCTGCTCGGCCCGAACGGTGCCGGCAAGACCACCACCTTTCGAATGCTCTGCGGCCTGCTGCCTGCCACCAGCGGTTACCTTCAGGTGGCAGGTTATAACCTGCGCCAGGCTCGGGCGCAGGCGCGCCGCGAGATCGGCTACGTTTCGCAGAAATTCGCGCTGTATGGCAACTTGTCGGTCGACGAAAACCTGGAGTTCTTCGGTAGCGTCTACGGCCTGTATGGCCAGCAGCTGCGGCAGCGGCGCCAAGCGGTGATGGCGCAATTCGGCCTGGTCGGTCAGGGCCGGGTACGCAGCGGCCAGTTGCCCGGCGGATTCAAGCAGCGGCTGGCGATGGCGGTGGCGCTGCTGCACGAGCCGGCGATCCTGTTCTTGGATGAGCCGACCAGCGGCGCCGACCCGTTGGCGCGACGGGAGTTCTGGCGCCGTATCACGGCACTGGTGGAGCAGGGTACCACTGTGGTCGTTACCACCCACTTCATGGAAGAGGCGGAGTACTGCGATCGTATCGTCATTCAGGATGCCGGCCGGGTGCTGGCTATCGGCACGCCGGCGGAAGTGCGCTTGCAGGCTGGCGAGACCGCCACCCGGCGGCTCGACATGGAGCAAGCCTTTATCGCTATCGTCCAGCAGGCCCGTCGCAATAGCCAAGCTGCCGCCGGGGAGGCGGGGTGAATGGGATGCAGGAAGGGTTCTGGCGACGGCTGAGCGCGCTGACTAAAAAGGAAGTGCGGCAGTTGCTGCGTGACCGCGGCAACTTGGCTATTGGCCTGCTGTTGCCGGTGGTGCTGATCCTGATCTTCGGTTATGGCCTGACCTTCGATGTCCGCAATGCGCCGGTCGCGGTGGTGCTGGAAGATCGCTCGCCGACAGCCAACGACGTCATCGCCGGGCTGCGGCTATCGCCCTATTTGTCGCCTATTATCCTGCCGTCCATGCGGGTTGCCGAGGAACTGATGCTGCGCCGCGAGGTAGATGCCATCGTCTACCTGACGGCCGACTTTTCCCGCCAGTTGTACGCCGGTAACGGCCGTATACAGATTCTGCTGCACGGTACCGATGCCAACTATGCCCGCACTATCCAGGCCTATGTGGAAGGAGCACTGGGGGAGTGGGCTGTAGGGCGGGTCGACCGATCCGCCGGCAAGGGCCGGCCGTTGCCGGGTTCGGTCGGGATCGAGCAGCGGCTGTGGTTCAACTCCGCCAATACCAGTACTTGGTTCCTGGTGCCCGGACTGATCGTGCTGATCATGACGTTGGTCGGTGCGTTTCTCACCGCGCTGGTGATGGCCCGCGAATGGGAGCGCGGTACGCTGGAAGCTTTGTTCGTTACCCCGGTGCGGCCGACCGAGATCCTGCTTGCCAAGGTCCTCCCTTATTTCGGAGTTGGGATGATCGGTTGGAGCATGTGCTTGCTGGCTGCGATCTTTCTTTTCAAGGTGCCGTTGTACGGCTCTTTTTCCGTTCTGCTACTGAGTTCGGTGCTCTATTTGCTGGTCGCTGTTGGCATAGGCTTGGTGATTTCCTCGGCAACGAAAAGTCAGTTCCTGGCTAGCCAGTTGGCCCTGGTGCTGAGCTTCATGCCGGCCTTGATGTTGTCTGGTTTCATCTTCGACCTGCGGAATGTGCCGCCGGTGGTGCGGGCGGTGGGAAAGGTATTGCCGGCCACCTACTACATGGATTTGCTGAAATCGTTGTTCCTCGCCGGCGATGTGTGGCCGCTGATTCTCCACAACTGCTCGGTTCTGGCGGTTTATGCGATGGCGCTGCTGGGGCTGGCACGAGTGATGACCAGGAAGCGGGTGGCATGAACGGAGTGGGCATTCATGGTTTTTTCCGGCGTGTCCTGAGCCTTGGACGCAAGGAGTTTCTGATCATCTTGAAGGATCCGGCGAACCGGGTCGTTCTGTTCGGGCCGGTGCTGGTGCAGTCCTTGCTATTCGGTTACGCCGCGACCTTCGATCTAAACAACATCCCCTATGCGCTGCTCGATCAGAGCCGCAGCGCCGCTTCGCATGAGTTGGTTTCACGGCTGGATGGCTCCGGCGTGTTCCGCCGAGTCGCTACCCTCGGCAATGCCAGCGAGATCGCCGAACTGGTAAACACCCAGCAAGTGCTGCTGGCGATCCAGATCGGGCCGCGCTTCGAAGCGGAGCTACGGGCGGGAGAAATGGCGCCTATCCAGGCCATTGTCGACGCGCGCAACTCCACCACCGCCGGCAACGTCGTCAGCTACCTCGGCAGCGTGGTACGAGCGTTTAACGATGACTGGTGGGAGCAGCATGGCGGCGTCAGAGTGCCGCTAACGCTGGTAACCCGAGCTTGGTACAACCCCAACCTGGAGACCCGTTGGAACTTGCTGCCGGCCCTGATCGCGACCCTGAGCATGCTGCAGACCTTGCTGCTGACGGCTCTTTCGGTTGCCCGGGAGCGCGAGCAGGGTACCTTCGACCAGTTGCTGGTAACCCCCAGTTCGCCGGTCGAGATTTTGATCGGCAAGGCCGTGCCGTCGATCATGGTTGGTCTAACCCAGTCTAGTATCGTACTGCTGCTGGCGCTGTTCTGGTTCCGGATTCCCATGGCCGGCTCGCTGTTGGCGCTATATACCGCTTTGGGAGTGTTCACTGTCGCTTGCGTCGGCCTGGGCCTGTCGATCTCCGCGCTGGCGGCCAACATGCAGCAGGCGATGCTGTATGCCTTCATGCTGGCCATGCCTATGGTGCTGTTGTCTGGGATGATCACTCCCATACGGAACATGCCCCAATTCCTGCAGCACCTGACCATGGCGAACCCGGTGCGCTTCGGAGTCAACCTGGTGCAGCGCATCTACCTGGAAGGCGCCGATCTCGGAACCCTGGTTGGCGATCTGGTGCCGCTGCTGGTGATCGCTGCGGTCGCCTTACCGTTAGCTGGCTGGCTGTTTCGCAACCGGTTGGTCTGAAGCCAGTCGCGAAACAGCAGGCGTCTCAGCTATCAACGGCCGTTAATGCTCCAGCGGCCGGGACCGGTGAAGACCAAGCCCAGCGCGGTGAGCAGGAACATCCCTTGCAGCTCGAGCTTCCAACCGCCTTGCGCCGTCAGGGCGAGAAGATCCGGGCGGTGTGCCAGCAGGATGGCGAAGAGCATGTTGATCAGAATCAGGACGGCACCGATCCGCGCATAAAAGCCCAGAATCAGTAGAACTGGTCCCAGCACTTCCCCCAGGTAGACGCCCCAGCCGATGAAGCCGGGTAGGCCGATCCCCTGCAGCATGCCGCTGATCCCGTCGATGCCGCCGGTCAGCTTGCTGATCCCATGCAACAGAATCAGGATGCCCAGTGTGAGGCGGATGATGAATTTGCCGGCGTCATCCATTGTGCTGTAAGTCATGCTCGCTCCTTTTTGTCTTTGTTGACCCACCGCGGGTGCCAGAGGATGGGGTGACTCTGAATAGCATAGTTGGGGCAGGACAGGGAGCATCGGCTGCGTTAGGGCGGCGGAGGTTTCTGGCCGCCTTGCTATTGGAGGTTTAAACATCCTATGATCCGTTGATCGGATCAACGTCGAGGAAAATGCTATGTCCTTGCCGCCAGTGCCACGGACGTCTCTGGTCGATAGCGTAATCACGCAGCTCCGAATGCAGATCGAAAGCGGTCAATGGCGCTGCGATGAGCGTATTCCGACGGAAGAGCAGTTGACCGTAGCGCTGGGAGTGGGCCGCAACACCGTCCGGGAAGCGGTCAGAGCGCTGGTCCATGCCGGCATGCTCGAGGTGCGGCAAGGCGATGGTACCTATGTGCGCTCGCGCCGCGATCCAAGCGCCACCTTACGGCGGATAGACAGCGCTACTTTGCGGGATCAGTTGGAAGTTCGTCGGGCCCTGGAAGTGGAAGCGGCAAGACTTGCCGCGTTACGCCGGACCGAGGCTGATCTTAAGGCGATGCGGACGGCACTGGAGCAACGGGGAGGCTGGAGCGATGAGGCATCGCTAGCCGAGTTCGTCGAGCGGGACGCCCGGTTCCATTTAAGTGTGGTCGAGGCCAGTCATAACGCCGCGCTGATCGAGTTGTACCGATATTTCTGGGACAGCGTGCAATCGACGATTGCCCGTACCGAGGACGAGCAGGCGCTGCCGGAGCCGACCCTGGCCGCTCACGAGGCCATCTACCGGGCGATCGCTGAAAGTGACCCGGTAAGGGCGGCTGCGGCAGCGCATCGACTGCTCAGCCCGGCGATCGATACGATCGATAAATAGCTTCACAACAGGGCGTGTCCGTCCTGATAGGAAAGGCGACGATGGGACGTTTGCGTATTTCTCTATTTACTTGGTTGATTCTGGGCGCTGTCGTAGTCGCCTTCGTGTGGCCGGTTCAGGGTGAGGCGGCGGTCTGGTTCGGCCGGCTGACGACAGCCGGGGTCGCTTTGCTGTTTTTTGTGCACGGTGCCGCGCTGCCGCGCGAAGCGGTTATTGGTGGTCTCACCCAATGGCGGCTGCACCTGTTTATTTTTTCGATCACCTTCATCGTCTTTCCGCTGCTGGTGCTGCCGTTGGCGCCGCTGGGCCGAGTCTGGCTGCCGGCGGATCTGGTGCTCGGTTTTCTCTATCTCGCCGCGCTGCCGTCGGCAGTGTCCTCATCGATCGCATTTACTGCCATTGCCAGGGGTAATGTTCCGGCGGCGGTATGCAGCTCGGCCGGTTCCAACGTCTTCGGCATGATGCTGACCCCGGTGCTGCTCAGCTTCATGATCGGTTCGTCGGCGGAAGGAGGTTTCAGTTTATTCAATGCCTTGCAGGACATCGTTTTCATCATGCTGCTGCCATTCGGCGTGGGGCAGTTGATTCGTCCGTGGGTGGCGGAGCTGCTTGATCGCAAGCCGGTAATTAGCGAGCGGGTGGATCAGGTCGTGCTGTTGCTGATCGTCTACGTCGCTTTCGCTCAGTCGGTGACGGATGGCTTGTGGCAGGAAGTACCGACCATGGTGTTGGTGTTGGCGGTGGTGCTCTGCCTGGTCCTGCTGCTGGGGATATTGGCGGTTACCTGGTGGTTGGCGCGTCGGCTGCATTTCTCCCGCGGTGACGAGATCGCTGCGGTTTTCTGCGGCTCGAAGAAGAGTCTGGCATCAGGATTGCCGATGGCTAAAGTGATGTTTGCCGCTCATCCGGGTTTCGGCCTGATCGTATTGCCGATCATTATTTACAACCAGGTACAGATCATCGTCGGCGCCCTGTTGGCCCAGCGCTATGCCGAGCGGGGTGAGGCGCGCGGTTAAACCGCGCGCCCTTCCGCTGCAGTCGGTGCCGAATTACCGCTAACCGGTCAGCCGGCCATCCCGATAATCACGCAGCGCCTGCTCGATCTCTTCCACGGTGTTCATGACGAAGGGACCGTACTGCTTGATCGGCTCGCCCAGCGGTCTGGCTGCCAGCACCAGCGCCCGGCCGCCGGCTGTGCTGCTGCCGCGCAGGGTCAGCAGCTCGCCATCGCCTAAGACGGCCAGCTGGCCACGCTGGACCTGACCGCCGCCAACTTCGAGTTCACCTTCAAAGACATAGACCAGTGCAGTGTGGTCGGGCGGCACCGGCACCGATAGCCGGGCGGCGGGATCGAGCGCCACGTCCAGGTAGAGCGGATCGGTGGTAACGCCCACTACCGGCCCTGCCGTAATCTGGCCGTCATGCTGAAAGCGTCCGGCCACGACCTTGATCCGGGCACCTTCCAGTTCGACCAGCGGGATCGCCTCCGGTGGAATGTCCTGGTAAGCGGCGGGCTTCATCTTTTCTGCCGCCGGCAGGTTGATCCACAGCTGGAAGCCGCGCATACGGCCTTCTTCCTGCTGTGGCATTTCCGAATGGATGATGCCGCGGCCGGCGGTCATCCATTGCACCGCGCCGCTGGTAAGCAGGCCTTGGTTGCCGAGATGATCCTCATGCAGCATCTTGCCTTCCAGCATGTAGGTGACCGTCTCGAATCCTCGATGCGGGTGCGCCGGAAAGCCGGCGATGTAATCGTCGGCTTGGTCCGAGTTGAACTCATCCAGCATCAGGAACGGGTCGAGCGGCCGCTGCGGGTTCAGTGCGCGTGTCAAGCGGACACCGGCACCATCCGATGCCGGCTGCCCGGTAACGATCTGTCGAATGCGACGTTCTGCCATGATCTGTTTTCTCCTATGCCGCCAATAGAGACTGGATGTGCGCCTCAGCTTCGGCCAGGGCAGCTTGGCGCGGTTGTTCGCCGAGGTTCAGCCCTTCCGCATAAACGAACTCGATCTTGCTGATTCCGACGAAACCCAGGAACTGCTGCACGAAGGGCACCACGGTATCCTGCGGCTGGCCACGATGCAGGCCGCCCCGGCTGGTGAAAACGAATGCCGGTTTACCAACCAGCAGCCCTTCAGAGCCGCTTTCCGTATAGCGGAAGGTTACGCCAGCGCGGGCAATGCGGTCGAACCAAGCCTTCAACTGGCTCGGTATCGCAAAGTTATACATCGGCGCGCCAAGAACCAGGATATCGGCTTCCTGCAGTTCGCGGATAAGTTGATCCGCCAGGGCGACCAGCCGTGCCTGTTCCGGTGAGCGCTGTTCCGCCGGCGTCAGGAGAGCAGCCAAGCGTTCGCCGTCCATATGGGGAATCGGATCTTTGGCGAGATCGCGGCGGATGACTTCGGTATCCGGGTAGCGGGCCACCCAGTCGGCGACGAAACGATCGGCCAACTGACTGGAGACGCCCTGATCGGAGAAGATGCTGCTGTTGATCTGAAGAAGCTTGCCCATCGCAGGTTTTCCTTAAGCGCGGATTCGTTGATGAGCTAAGGTTAATATTAATTTTTGGATGGTATGACGCTAATATTTGGCTAAGAAGATCTAATTTATCGATCATTTCTTGCTCGTTACCCGCCTAAATCAGCTGAGCCGTCAGTAGCCAGCCGTTGAACCTGATCCAAGCAGACCTATAGACCAATGTCAGGACAGGGTTTCTGCCGAGGTGGATCAGATGGCCACACTAAGCCGTCCGAGTTCGTCAGGTGCGGCCGAGATCTGGCCGGACCTCCCGCTGGAAGCGTGGCACGACACTTGCGAAACCCTGCACATGTGGACGCAGATCGTTGGCAAGATCCGGCTGGCATTGGCGCCGTTCGTCAATCATTGGTGGCAGGTACCGCTCTATCTGAGCGCGAGAGGCCTGACGACGTCACCTATTCCCTATGGCGCACGGACCTTCCAGATCGACTTCGATTTCATCGATCACCAACTGGTGATAGCAACCGACACCGGCAGCAGCCGGCAAGTGGCGCTTGCGCCGCGCTCGGTGGCTGATTTTTACCGCGAAGTGATGGCCAGCCTGGAGGCACTCGGTATCGAGGTAAGCATCTGGACTCAGCCGGCTGAGGTTGCCGATGCGGTACCGTTCGAAAAGGACACGCAGCACGCCAGCTACGATCCGGAATATGCCCACCGATTCTGGCGGGTCCTGGTGCAGGCCGCTCGGGTACTTGCCGATTTTCGCTCCGGGTTTGTCGGCAAGTGCAGCCCGGTGCATTTTTTCTGGGGCAGCTTCGATTTGGCGGTTACTCGTTTTTCTGGGCGCCGCGCACCACCGCATCCTGGAGGAGTTCCCAATCTCGCCCTGTGGGCGGTGCGGGAGGCGTATTCGCACGAGTGCAGCAGCTGCGGTTTCTGGCCCGGTAGCAGGGGGGTGGCTGGCCCTATGTTTTACTCCTATGCCTACCCGGAGCCTGCCGGGTTTCGGGATTATCCGGTCCAGCCGGCCGGCGCGGCTTACGACCCCAACCTCCGGGAGTTCGTTTTGCCATATGACGAACTGCGTCAAGCTGTCGATGTGGATGCTGCACTGCTGCAGTTTCTGCAGAGCACGTATGCGGCGGCGGCCGATCTCGGCGGTTGGAATCGCGGCGAACTGGAGCGCCACGAGCCTTTGCCCGGCAAGCGGGCAAGCTCCGTCAGGGGTACATGACCGGCGGCGGCTTTTCTCCCGGCAAAGGAATGAACTCCGTTTCGCCGGGCACCGGATCGAAGCGGCCGGCTTTCCAGTCGATCTTGGCCTGCTCGATTCGCTCTTTGGAGCTGGAGACGAAGTTCCACCAGATATAGCGCGGCCCATCCAGCGGCTCGCCGCCAAGCAGCAGCAGGCGAGTTGGCGCAGAGGGAGCGCGTAGAGTGATCGGAACTCCGGGTTTCAGTACTACTAGCCGGCCTGCTTCGAAGCTGCCGCCACTCTGCCGCTCGATCTCCACCGAACCTTCGGCGATGAAGACAGCGCGTTCCTCATATTCTGCCGGCACCACCAGGCGCGCACCCTGGGTCAGGGTTACGTCGGCGTAGAACATCGCCGATAGCGTAGGCACCGGCGAGCAGGCGCCATACAGGGCGCCGGCAATCAGCCGTACCCGCTTGCCCTCGGCCTCGAGAACGGGCAGGACGGCCGCCTCGTGATGGCTGAAGCTTGGCTCGATCTCTTCCTGCCTTTCGGGCAGAGCGACCCAGGATTGCAGACCGAACAGCGGCGAGTCGGCCGACCGTTGCTCCGGCGGCGTGCGTTCGGAGTGAACGATGCCGCGACCGGCGGTCATCCAGTTAACGGCTCCGGGCCGAATTGGCTGGACCATGCCGAGGCTGTCCCGATGCAGGATTTCGCCGCTGAACAAATAGGTCACGGTCGCCAAGCCGATGTGGGGATGCGGTCGCACATCCAGTCCTCTACCGGCCTTAAGGATGGTTGGCCCCATCTGGTCGAGAAAAACGAACGGCCCAACCATGCGACGTCGCGCCGATGGCAGCGCTCGCTGCACCTTGAAGCCGCCGCCCAGATCACTCGAGCGCGGGACGATCACGACCTCGATGCCGTCGCCCGGCGCGCTCCCCGGCTGCTCCTTCGGTTCCCAGCCCATTTGATGCCTCCTTGTGCCACCCGTGGCAGACCGATCGTGATGAGGGCGTTGGCTATGCGGCGTTGTCGAGGGTCGTTCGCACTGCGGGCACAAAGCCGAGTTTTCCCTTGCCTCAGCGATTATGCTCAAAATATGGATGCAGCGGCGCGAGCGTGCCAGCCTGCTCGAGCTTTGACTTAATGGAGACGGTAGCGGCAGATGGCCAACAGGATTCCCCGCGTAAGCCTGGAGCAATGGGCAGTGTTGCAAGCGGTGGTGGACGAGGGCAGCTTTGCTCGGGCGGCCGAGGCGCTCAACAAGAGCCAGTCCTCCGTCAGCTATGCGCTCAAGGGAATGCAGGAGCAGCTGCCGGTCGAGCTACTGACCTTGAAAGGCCGCAAAGCCGAGCTCACCGAAGCCGGACGATTGCTGTTGCGCCGGGCCAGCGCACTGCTGGAAGAAGCGCACACTCTGGAGCGGCTTGCCGCCAATCTGGCACAGGGCTGGGAGCCGGAGGTACGCCTCGCGGTCGAGGCAATCTTTCCGCCGGACCTGCTGCTTGAGGCGCTCGCCGCATTTGCGCCGGTGAGCTGCTCGTCCCGAGTTCAACTGATCGAGTCGGTGCTCTCCGGCACGCAAGAGGCGCTGTTAAGCCGGCAGGCGGATCTGGTGATCATAGAGCGGATACCGCCCGGCTTCCTCGGCCAGCCGCTCCTGCCGATCGAATTTGTGGCGGTAGCGAGTCCACAGCATCCTTTGCACCAGTTGGGGCGGGAACTTACCCAGCACGACCTTAGGACTCATCGCCAGCTGGTGGTTCGCGATACCGGCTTGAGGCGCAAGCAGGACGTCGGTTGGCTGGGGGCGGAAGAGCGCTGGACGGTCTCCAACCTCGCCACCTCCATCCGCTTTGTGATCCAAGGTCTTGGATTCGCTTGGATTCCGCGGGAACACATTCGCCCGGAGCTGGAGAACGGCCTGCTGAAACCGCTGCCGCTGGTTGCCGGGGGGAGCCGGCGAGAGGAGCTGTATCTGGTTTTCGCTGACCGCGACAGCGCCGGCCCGGCAACCCGGGCGCTTGCCCGGATTCTGCATGAAACCTGCGATGCCGCCTGTGCGCGTGCCCGGCGCCTGGAAGCAGGTTCTCAACAGCCGTAAACATGCGAGGGCTTGCCGGCGTTGGCTCAACCGTCTCGGAACAACCTTGGATTGGCTTCGATGAAAGCGACGATCCAGCGCTCCAGAAACGAGTCGCGCTGGCCGCGGCGCAGGTAGATGTAGCCGAGTATAGAAATCAGCAGCGCGCCGATCGCGTCGACGATCAGATCGACCATGGTATCGACTAGGCCGCTCTTCTGCATGTTGAGGCCGAACAGCTGATCCATCGTGAATTCGAAAATCTCCCACAGCGCCCCTGTGCCCAAGGCGAACATGAAAGCGAAGAGGGCGACGAAACCGGGATTCATGTGCAGGCTTAGCTGCCGCTTCTCGTTCAGCACGTGCGCTAGTAGAAAGCCGAGGATGCCGAGCAGAAAACCAGAAAAGGTATGCAGCAGGGTGTCCCACCACCAGAAGCGAAGGTAGTAGCCGCGCAGCTCACCCAGAAACAGCGAGGCGTAGACGAAAACGACAGCCAGGGATTCGAATTCCGGCGGAATGTACACGCTGAAGCGGCGGCTCAGGGTGACCGGCAGCAGCGCCACCACGACGACCCCGGCGGTGGCCAGCCCGGTGAGCCAGTGTCCCTGCAGCAGCGAAAGCCCTGTGCCAATGGCGAGGATGAACAGCAGCGCGAGAGTCAGTCCCCGGTGCACCCGGGCCGCTCGGCTGCGGCCGCTGAAGCGCGGCCGCTGCGCCGGCAGCAGCGGCCGTCGTCGTCTGCATTGGAGCAAAACCGCCTCCTTCAGCTTGCAAGCGAGTGCCGCTGGTTGGCCTGCGGCACAGGCCATCATATCAGCGTGGACTATCCCGACGTGTCAGAAGAGCGCTGACCGACCTGATGAAGTTGCTGTAAGCGCTTGTTATGAATGGGGCCGCTCCCCACTTTACAGACTCCGGCTCTGCCGGGCCGCGGCAAATCGCCGCCAGCCTGAGTAGATGTGTCGCTAAGGAGATGGTGTATGAACGGGCTTTATCGCAGACGAGGCTTAGCTGTTCTGCCGCTGCTCTTGTTGCTGGGCGTGCTGTATGGCTGCAACACGGTCCAAGGCATGGGCGAAGACATCAGCGCACT
>DASULL010000149.1:0-3848 GCA_036278215.1 Gammaproteobacteria bacterium
GCTGCGAAACGCCGTTCGATGAGGCGACGATGAAAGCCGCTGACATAGGGCGTATCAAAGTTGCTACGGCGACCCCGGCGCGCCCAGGCGTCGCGATGCAGTTCCAACATTTCATCGAAAGCCGCCAGCGCCTGACCTACGCTCGATGCCGCCTCCAGGCGTGCCTCCCCCATCTCCCGGTATAACCGCTGTGAGCGGCGAATCTGCGAGCGGACGTTAGTGCCGAGGAGTGAGAGATAGTCGCCGCCACAGGCGCGCACCCGTTCCAGGTCGACGGCGTGGGCCGGCTGCTGCTTCTCGTGCACGGTTCGCCTCTGTCCCGCGCCTGCGCCTGCGCCTGCGCCTGCGCCCAGTACGCTTCCAGGAAACTGAGCGGGGTCCAGCCCGGGCAGCACCAGCTCGTCCCAGTTTTTCGGCAGCAAACCAAGCAGCCGCTCTAGCCCGCCAGTGATCTGCCGACGGCAGGGAATAGCGTTGTACTCGATATAGAGACAATCCACCGAACGGTCGCCGGTGGCGTTGAAAAACAGAGTGCGGCTGCTAATCATGCCGTGCCGGACACGTTTCCGGCGTCCGAGGAAAAAAGCGGCGACGTCACCATCAGCGTCATGGACCACTGCCAGCTCAAGCGGCAGGCCGCGCTCACCAAGCGTATCGAGCCAAGTTTCGACCCACGCCCAGGAGAGGAAGTAGGAATAGTTACCGGTGGCGATCAGCGAGCGCCATACCGCCTCGACCCGCGGCCGATCGCGCTGCGCATCCAGAAAATACAGCTCCATCGGATCTCCCTCCCCGATTATCAGCGCGTCGACACAGACTGCCTCGATCCGGGTCTTTGTTCCCGAGCGTGGCATACCGATGATAAATAGCGGTCCGCCGAATCGAACCTTGCCATCCTCCAATGTCAGTCGAAGTCCCGCCTCAGTTAAAACCATGACTCTCGCATCAGCCGCAGCAACCACGTCAACGCCAATCGCGGCGATCCGGACGCCACCTCCCGTGGCGTCTGCCAAAAGCTCGAGCCGGCGGGTGGAGGATTTCACGCTCGAACTCCATCCTTAGAAATGCGCAGACGCGCTGCACCTTCGCCTTATGGTGGTTCAAGATCTCCGTAGCGAACGCAAAGGTAATTTTCGGGAAAGCGCCGCCTGTAGAGGCGGTCGTGGGCTAACAAGCCGAACGTCACGCCCTTGACCATCATCGCCACCAACCCTTGATTGGACCGGTTGCTGCCGCAGGCTTGTCCCGCCCCTGCAGTGCGCGCATTTTTGCCACTGCTTTGCCGGTCCTGCGTTTTACCATTGCGGCGTAATCGTTCAGAAACGGTCGCAGGTCGTCCCAAGCGAACACCGCATGCACCCGGTTGCCCCGAATGGAGCGCCACCACTTACCCATCGACAGTCGGCCGGTCCTGTGCAGAATCCGGGCGGCATCGATGTCCTGAATAAGGCGAATCCACTTAACCCCTTGCTTCCAGGTAAAGACCGGGGGCAAGGGCTGGCCGATCGCATCCCTGTACGCGATATAGGGGATGTCCACGCCGCTAGCAGGCGCGATGCCGATGGTGTTGACCGCCCGGGCGTTGATCTCGATGAGCTTGTAGAGCCCGGTGCGCGGGTCATGCTTCCACTCCACCCCGGCGATGCCGTGGTAACCGATGCCCTGCAGCAGCCGCAAAGACTGCTCGCGGACCAGAGGCTCGTCGCAGCTGACGGTGAGCGTGCAGTAGCCGAAATCGACGGGCATTTGCCGGATCTTGCTACGCACGCAATATCCCAATGGGCGTGATGCGCGGTCGAAATAAGTGAGGAATGTGTACAAGCGCTCGTCCTGCCCCCCGATCACTTCCTGCAACATCACTCCACTGGCTTCGCTGCCGAGCTTGCGGTAGGCGCCGAGGAGCTCATCTGCGGTTTCCACCCGAATTCCCTTCTTTCCGGAGGAGACAGCCTGCATGGATGCCAAGCGCCACTGGTGGGCCACGGTGGGCTTGATCACATAGGGGAAGTGTTTCAGCTGAGGGGCCAGGCTCTGGACCTCTTCCAGGTTGGCCGGGAAATAGGTTTCCGGAACCGGAATCCCGAGCCGCTGCGCGCTCTCGTATTGCCGACGCTTGTCGATGATCTGCTCCATCACCTGGCTCGACGGCGTTGGCAACGCGAAGCACTGCGCCAACCGATCCCAGTGACGGCTGACGAACAGCGCGCAGTCATCGCTAGCCGGAACCAGCACGCGCTTGCCCGGGTAACGCGCCGCCAGCTGTTCCAGGAATTCCACTAGTTGCAGCTCTGACTGGTACAGGTCCGGGCAGATCACAAGCTCGCTGCAATAGCGGGAAACCAGTCCGCTGTCGAGACGGTTCGGATGCAGCCGCACTACTGGCACGCCCTGCCTCCCCAGGGAGCGGGTCACCGCCAGCGCCTGCACACTCAGCGCTTTTCCCGTCCGCTGCGGATCCGACTCATGGGTCATCACGAAGGCTGTCGCTTGGGACATGAATTTACGCCTCCCCTACCAGGCGTGGCTCGACGGAGGCCTGCTCTCCACCTCGGCTCGCCTCCAAACGTCCCAGAACTCCATGGTGCAGATAGATGTGCCCGTCCATGATTCGGCGCGCGGTGCGTTCCACCATGGCGCCTTCGATAGCCAGCCGGCCGGACTCACTGGAGACAGTCATTTCCACGCCGATTCGTCCACTCGGGTGGCCGATAACCAGCCGGCCGCTGCCGCGAGTCGGAAGGAGATCGCCAATCACGCTGCCTGCGACGCAGGCCGCGCTGCCCAGGGCAACGGCGCCGGTGACGGCAAATGCCTTGTGCACCCGCTCTGGGTTGACGATCCGTGCCTGCAGGTCGATTCCCGCTCCGTCACCGGGGCCCACCAACGCTACTTTGAGTGTTGTTGCCAGTCTGCGGCCGAGCGTCTCGTCCACCGCACCGCAGTCCATCAGGCGGATGGCTGCCGCCCGGCGAACCGCCGCTACCGCGTCCATCAACTCCGGCCGCCGTTCGACGGTGGCAGCGGTTTCGTCGCCTGACAATCCGAAGTGTGCAGCCGGAATGAATGCGTACAGCGTTCCGGAATCGACCAGCGAAACCAAGACCGGACCATGCTCCGACTGCAGCACTTCGCGCGCTTGGCCGGTCGGCAGGAGCCGGCCTGTAATCGCACCGGCCGGCTGGAGAAAAGTCAGCCGGATGCCCGCGCCGCTGCCCGGCACACCGTCAATGACGCAGTCACCATCGCAGCGCGCACGTCCCTGCAGCACCGGCACATCGGCGAGAATGATTTTGCTGGTGTTGGTGTTATAGATGCGAACCCGGGTTAACGGTTCTTGCGCCGGAATGATTCCCTCGTCAATGGCGAACGGACCAACCGCGGCCACCATATTGCCGCAGGTCACAGCGTAGTTGATGCTGGCATCTTCTATTCCGACCTGGCCGAAGGTGTAATCCACGTCGGCATCTGGACGAGTCGAGCGGCTGACGATGGCCACTTTGCTCGTCAACGGTTCGGCACCGCCGAGGCCGTCGATCTGACGTCGGTCGGGGCTCCCAAACATTGAAAGAATAACAGCGTCCCGAAGGCTTCCCTGCAGCGGCAGAGCGTCCCGATGCAGCACAACCCCCTTGCTGGTTCCCCCACGCATTAGAACACCCGGGACCTTGGTATCCATCCTTCGCATCTCCCTTGCAGATGGTCCAACTAAAAAATCGCTGCGACTACACCGATGCTTCCTCAACCGGACGGCGACGCGTCCGCAGAAACAGGCGGGCTACCAGATCACTAACCGCCGGTCCGCCGAGGAGGCGAATGAAAGCGACGTAGCTGATGCCGAACAGTGCCCC
>DASULL010000150.1:0-7018 GCA_036278215.1 Gammaproteobacteria bacterium
CGGCCACAGAGCGGCAAACTTACCTGCCCTGACTGATTCTGGTCGCCAGGTCCCAGCATGCCTCGACCAAACGATCGACGTCTCGGATGCTGTGCCACAGGTGGGTGGAGACCCGCAGTGGGTAGACCGTGGTCGTGGTGGTCGGACTGGTTCTGACGGGTGTGGTGGTGCTGCGGATGATGATCCCGTATTCCTCGTTCAGCCGCGTGACGAACTGATTGATTGCCCCCGCGTTGGCAACCAGCGACGGATCGTGGAAGAACGGGTTGAACGAGGTCAGTGCCGATATCAGTTCCGGATGGTCGGGAGAGTAGAGCGCGCTCTCGCCCCAGCGGCTGATGATCTGGCTCTTCAGATAGCTCCCCAAGCCGAGGATGTAATTCTGAATGTTGGCGCGGCCGATCTCGTCCCACATGTCGCAGGCGGTTCCCAGAGCGTTCAGCATAGGGGCGTGCTTGCTGCCGCAGCTCTGGATGACGCCGGCAATGTCGAAAGTCGCCACCGGGCCGGTTGCCCGCCGCGTCCAGGGGATGCCGCCGATGGTTGGTGCATAGCCACTGCTTACCACCGGGTAGTAAGCCGGCAGCGGCAGCGGGTTGTACTGGCTGCGCACCTTGTTGCGGATGATCAGAATGCCGGTAGAGCCGGGGCCGCACTGCCACTTGTGGCCGGCGCCGGACATAAAGTCCAGGCCCAGCGCAGCATAGTCGTACGCCATCATGCCTGGCAGGTGAGCGCCGTCGCAGATGGAAATCAGTTCGTTGCGGATGGCCACGTCCACCAGGCGCCGGATCGGCAGCATGGTGCCGGTCAGGTAGGTCGGCGAAGACCACATCATGGCGCGGACGTTGAGCCCTTCGGCCCGGGCATTGTCGATCGCTTCTTGGAAGAGGGCTTCGTACTCCTCCGGCAGCTGGTTGTTACCGGTCGGCAGCAGCACCCGGCGCACTGCAACGCCGTAGCGGTCCGCGGCAATCTGCAGCGGGACGTTGCCGCCTGGGTGCTCATGGTTGGTGGTGATGACGCAATCGCCGGGCTGCCACGGAATACCGAGAATCGCGTGGCACATGCCGTCGGAGGTGTTGTAGGAGACCACCAGTTCGTCCGGATCGACACCGAAGCCGGGCGCGATCCTGCTCCGCAGGGCGGCGAAGTTGCCGTACCCGCTCAGCGAGTTGCGGGCATAATCGTGGTTCGCTTTGTCGAAGAATTCCAGCACTGCCCTCGGCATGGAGCCGGCAGTTCCAATGTTCATGAACAGCTTGCGCGAATCCAGCACAAAGGCGTTGCCGACGCTGTTCCAGGAGCCGGTAGCAGCGGCTGCTGCCTGTGAGACGCTTACGGTGCCGCCGAAGGCGGCGAGGCTTGTGCCAGTACCGATTAACTGCATGAAGCGGCGGCGAGCGTAGTCGTTCGGCATATTATTTTTCATCATCCACTCCTGTTAGAAAGAGGAGCTGGCCCGCCTTCTTTGCAGCAGCAAAGGCTCAGCCCGCTCGAACGCGTACCGTGAGTTCGTAGGTCAGGGCTTAGCGGCGATTACCGCGATCTCGATCAGCACATTCCGGGGCAGACGAGAGACTTCAACCGTTGCGCGTGCCGGCGGATTGGTATGGAAATACTCCCCATAGATGGCATTCATGGCGGCGAAGTCATTCAGGTTGGCGAGATAGACATTGGCCATCAGCACGTTCTGGAAGTCCATCTCCTGGCTTGCCAGAATCGCGCCGATGTAGTCGAGCACCAGCCGGGTCTGCTCTTCGATGGTGGCGCCCTCAACGGCATTGCCCGCTTTGTTAAGCGGAATTACCCCGGAGAGGAAATACAGGTTCCCCGACTGCACCATCTGGGAGTAAGGCCCAATGGCCGGATAGACGCTGTCTGTCGAGTGGATCTGCTTGGCTGGGCTGTCGTCAGAGGCGTGTAAGGGAGAGAAAGTCAGCAGGAGAAGAAAGCCAACAACGGCGTGAATATTTTTCATTACCCGTTCCTTTTAATTATTTCTTAATTTCAGAAGCGCCTGCTTAGGAGCCGGCTTTCAAAGGGTGTTGCCGTTGCTTTTTCTTTGGGCGCTTTGCTCTGATTTCAATAGAAAGGCGCTGACTGGCTGATCCAGCGAGAGCGGAGGCGTGGCATAGAGGGTTTCGACAGGAGCGGTTCCGGCGAGCGGCCGGATGACGCTGGACCGCGCGGAGCTGCAGCAGGGACGCATGCTTTGCTGGTGCAGCGCGGCTCCCTATCTCTTCACTTCACCCGAAACAGCAACGGGGTTGTCGGATGACACCGAAAGCGACCGGCTTGCTCGATGCGTTGAAGCTGCTCGCTCTCGTTGCGATGACCGTAGATCACGTCAACACTGCGTTGCTCGATCGGACATGCGAGGTCATGACCTTGATCGGCCGGATCGCATTCCCGGTATTCGTAGTCGCGGCTGCATTCGGCGCCTTGCGCACCCGCGCGCCTGCCCGCTATCTCCGTCGGCTTTTCCTGTGCGCCGCGGCGGCACAGCTTTTTTTCTGGCTCGCCCTCGGTGGCCCGTGGTGGTATCTGAACACGGTGTTCACGTTGCTCTGGGGAGTGGCGGCGGTACTCGCGCTGCGCTTTCGGCGGTACTGGCTTGTGCCGTTGCTGGTGCTGCCGGCGGTAGTTTCGGATTACGCCATTGCCGGCGCCACAGCCGTGTTCGCTGGAGCCCTGCTGCTATCCGGTTCGCCGATGGTGAAAGTGCTTGGCGGGCTGGTTTTCCTCGCCTTGGGCCCGCTGCTATGGAGCACGCCGGCATATCGCATCGTCGGTTTCGCCGCCTGCGGAGCGGCACTTCTGTTGTGGACGTATGCCAGCGGACGGACATCACCGGCCGGTGCCCGCTACGGCTTCTACGTGTTCTATCCGCTGCATTTGGCTGTCCTGGCGGGCCTTCGTCAGCTGCTGCTATGACCAGCACTACTGGCCGCCGTTAGATCGCTGGAATAAATCTGCTCTTCCCTCCGCCGGAAAAGCGCGGCGCACACTTTTCGCACCAATAAGCACCTGCTAACATTCTGCGCTGCTCATGCAGGCCTCGGCCTTTAAAGGCGCTACAAAACTAACTACGGGGTATCCCTGCGACATGCCCGCCTTTCTGATTCTGCGCGTCGCCGCTTTTTTGATCGTGCCGCTCCTGTACTGGTGGGCGGATCTCCTCAATTACAGCCAAGCCGGCAAGTCGGCGTTGCTGGGCTTGCTTCCAGTCCTGGCGATATCCGCCTGGCGAGCCACCCGTCCATCGCTGGCGACGGCACGCGGGATAGCCTGGGATGCCGCCGTAGCGTTTCCATTCTTTTTAATCCTGGGGCTGCAGGCTTTTCTGCGCGACTACTTCGGCGCCCAGGCCGATGATTTGCTGGTCATCGAGGCCATCTTCAACACCAACAGCGCCGAGGCGGGTGAGTTCTTCCTGCTGAACATGCGCGCCATAGCCAAGCATGCCGCGTTGCTCGGCGCGGCGATGAGCCTATACGGCCTGCTGACCTGGCGCAGCGGCAAGCGGCTTGCCGCCGGGCTCGAGGCGGAGGGGGGAGGGACTCCGGCGCGGCATAGGCGGCTGCGGATAGCGGCCGCTGTGTGCATCGCGCTCTTCTTGGTGCTGCACCTCAATCCCACCATGCGTCGGGCGGATCCGCTGCTTTACTTCCCGCTGCGCTATGCCAAGTGGCACAAGGGGCTGGAGCAGACGCGGGCGTTGCAGGCCGAACTTGCGGCTACGCTGGACGACCCGCGTCTGCAGTCGATGCAGTACCAGGGGAGCGGCCCGCGGACGGTGGTATTCGTCCTGGGAGAAAGCACTACCCGTCGGAACTGGTCACTTTACGGCTATCCCCGGCAAACCAACCCGGAGCTGGAAGCGATCTCCGCTGATCTGGTGAAATTCGACGACGTCGTTACCGGTTATCCCGGTACCGACGGTTCGCTGAAGCAGATTTTCACGCCGGCATCGATCGCAGAGCCGGAACTGTGGAAGAGCCAGCCGGATATCGTGACGATGGCCAAGCGGGCCGGCTACAAGACGTTCTGGCTGACCAACCACAGCGCGAATTCGGGCATGACCTCCATCATTGCTTCCCACGCCGATGTCGTGCAGCACACCAATCGAGGCAGTTCGCGCGGCGAGGGGTATTACGACGAGGTCCTGCTGCCCGAGTTGCGGAAGGCGCTGGATGACCCCCATCCGCTCAAGTTCATCGTGGTGCACATGCTGGGAGGGCATCCTGCCTACCACTTCCGCTATCCAAAGGAATTCTCCCGCTTTGGCGCCGACGATGAAGTGACGCGGGAGCTGGCAGCGGCGGGGCGTGCCACCTGGGCGGTGCTGCTGCGGAACCAGTACGACAACGCGATGCTCTATGCCGATTCGCTGCTGCGTCAGTCGCTTGAGATGGCCCGCGAGGCTGCGACCAAGCACCCGGTTGCCTGGCTGTATGCGCCCGATCACGGCGAGGATGTGGTTCACTACAACAACTTTGCCGGCCACAATCCCCGTGTTCGCGCCATGTACGAGGTTCCCATGCTTGCCTGGGCCTCGGAAACCTTCGGCCAGAGAGAGGCTGGAACCAAGCGGCCCTATCAGCTCGATGTGCTTGACCACACTTTGCTCGGGCTGATGGGCATCAGTGGCCACTACTACGAGCCGCACAATGACGTCTTCGCCGAGGAGTTCCGTCCCAAGCCAAGATTCCTCAGCGACGTTCCCTATCCAACTGCAGGGGCGCATTCCGAGCTTGCCCGTGGGGAGTGCATTTACGCTCCGGCGAAGGGTACTTGCTGATTCCCGGCAGTGCCTGATCACAAGCACTGCCACCGCAACGGTGGCAGTGCCGCTTGTTTCAGCCGGTAGCGTACGGCCCGGCTGAAGGCTGGCCCGAGCTTCCTGGGCCCAACCTCAATCGAGATAGGCAGAGAACTTCGGCAGCTCCGCAAAATCTTCCGGCGCATGCTGGATGACTAGCCTGGCTCCGTGCTTTCTGATCAGCCGCTCTACCCGGTCGAACGAGGCCAGAGTCTCGCCACGACTGTGGTTGATAGCTGGAATGCGGACCAAGCGGAAATTGTCGCGGGTGTGGTAAAGATCGCCGGAGAGGATGATGGTGCCGGTGTTGGCAAGACGCAGCAGCAGGATCTGATGCCCCGGCGTGTGCCCGGGTGTGCTCATAATCCGTACCGAGCCGTCGCCGAAGACATCGTGATCGAGCTCTATCGCCTGGGTTTTTGCGGTGCTGGCGAAGCTAAGACTTTCGGCATCGACTCCGAACGGCGTGGGTTTTCCCAGGGCCCAGTCGAGGTCCTTCCGGTTGAGCAAATACAGCGCCTTGGTAAAGAGCGAGGCATTGCCGGTGTGATCGACGTGAAGATGCGAGAAGGCCACCAATTCGATGTCCTCCGGCGCCAGCCCCAGCTGCTGCAGCTGCGCTTGTAGCGTCACCGGCACCCGCGCCGTGATGCCCTCGGCGATGGCAACGCCATCCTTGTGCTGCGCGAGCCGATCGCCTAAGCCGGTGTCCCAGATCAAGTCGCCGTTAGGGTGCCGGATAAGGAAGCACGGCACTGCCATCGTTCCCGGCGTGTTTGCGTATTCATCGGTATCCTCGAACAGCGCCATGCTGTCGAGCTTGAGAGTGCCGCAATCCAGTGCGTATAGGCGTGGCGTAGCAAGAGCCTCGCTCGCCGGATTGCCCTGAGCCGGTGCGGAGGCGGCCAGCAGAAAGGCAAGAATGCGGAAGAAGCGGAAAGCCGGCGGAATTGTCATGAGCTGCTCCTGATTTTCTTTGCGAAGCCGACGGGCTCAGGCAAGAATATCGTTGCCTGATGCTCGCCAGTGGCGACGCTTTTTCCGGTATTTGTCGCGTGATTTTCTACAGCGAGGGCAGCGTCGTGGTCGACCGCTTGGGTGGGATCTCGGTTTTCGTGGAATGCGTGGAAGCAGGCGGATTCTCGGCTGCGGCAGCCCGGCTCCACCTCTCGCGCTCTGCCGTCGGTAAGGCTGTTGCGCGGCTTGAAGAGAGGCTGGGTGTGCGTTTGTTTCACCGGACAACGCGGTCGCACAGCCTGACGGCCGAAGGCCAGCTTTTCTATGAACACTGCAAGCGCGCGCTGGAGACGATCCGTATTGGTGCGGCCAGTCTTGAGTCAGGTCGGTTGGAGGTGGCGGGCCGCCTGCGCGTCAGTATGCCGGTGCTGTTTGGCCGCCATTGTGTGGTTCCGGTGCTGGCAGAGCTGGCTCGCCAGCACCCCAAGCTCGAGCTTCAGCTCTCCTTTACCGACCGGGCGCTGGACCTGATCGAGGATGGCTTCGACCTCGCCATTCGCAGCGGGCGGCCGAGCGCCGGTGAAGGAGTCGTGCTCCGCCGCCTCGCCCGGCAGCACATGTACGTCTGTGCCGCACCTTCCTACCTTGAAGCACGCGGCGTGCCCTTGTCGATTGCCGATCTCGCCGGGCACGACGCGATTGCCTATGAAAGCTTGGGCCATCTCCGCACCTGGGTCTTCCCCCAGAATGACGGCGAATCGGTTGAGGTGGTGCCTAAGGCACGGCTGAGGCTGGACGATCTCGAAGCCATTGCCGATATGGCCGCCGCCGGCATGGGGCTGGCCTGGCTGCCCGGCTGGCTGATTCAAGAGCGGCTACGGGCTGGCGCGCTCGTCCAGGTGCTGGCCGACCAGCCCGGCTTCGTCTTCGATATCTACGCCCTCAGGCCGCAAACGCCGCATCTGCCTTATCGCACCCGCGTCGCGATTGACGCGCTGGCTGAGTCGCTGCCAAGGCTGGTGGCAGCCGCAGGAGCAGAACGATATACAGGGAACATGAGAGGAGCGAGGCGGGCTTAAGCCGAACGCTTCGGCGACGGTAGCTGCCGGCTAGCGCTCCAGGTCTTTCCGCATCTCCTCGTACTGGCTCTTGTCGATTTCGCCGCGGGCATAGCGCTCCTTGAGAATCGCCAGCGGATCGCGCTCGCTGCGGCCGCGGTTGTTGGCGCCCGAGCCC
>DASULL010000151.1:0-3307 GCA_036278215.1 Gammaproteobacteria bacterium
GGCGAGCAGCTTGTCCTTCCACGCCAGCGGCGAACTCAGCCCGCGCAGGCAGAACAGCATCAGGCCGATGCCGAGCATGCCGTACACGCCGAACAGGGCGGCATGACCGTGGTTGGCGGTGGTGTTCAGCCCCTGGATGTAGTAGAGCGAGATCGGCGGGTTGATGATGAAGCCGAACAGGCCGGCGCCGACCAGGTTCCAGAAGGCTACCGCGACGAAGAACAGCACCGGCCAGCGGTAGCTGCGCATCCATGGCGTGGCGTGGCTGTAGCGGAAATTCTCCGCCGCCTCCAGCCCGAGCAGCACCAGCGGCACCACTTCCAGCGCCGACACCATGGCACCGATGGCGATCACGCCTTCGGTGGTGCCGGCGAAGTAGAGGTGGTGCAGGGTGCCGAGGATGCCGCCGGTGAGGAACACCACTGTGGCGAACAGCGTAGCGGTACTGGCAGTGGCGGCGCGCACCAGGCCGAGCTTGGTGAACAGCAGGGCGATGATGGCGGTGGCGAACACTTCAAAAAAGCCTTCCACCCACAGGTGCACCACCCACCAGCGCCAGTATTCGACCATGGAGATGTGGGTGTGCTTGCCGTACATCAGGCCGGCGGCGTACATCAGACCGATAGCGATGGTGGATAGGAACAGCAGCCACAGCAGCGTGCGATTTTCCGCCTGCCGCTTCAGTGCCGGCCAAAGGGCGCGGCCCATCAGCGCCAGCCAGATCATCAGGCCGACGAACAGCAGGATCTGCCAGATGCGGCCCATATCGACGAACTCCCAGCCCTGGTGACCCAGGTAGAAGTTGGTGTCGAGGTCGAAGCGCTGCATCACGCCCAGCCACTGACCAGCCAGCGAGCCGACCACCACCACCACCAGCGCGACGTAGAGCAGGTCAACGCCGAGTTTCTGGTACTTGGGTTCGTGGCCGGAGATGGCCGGAGCGATGTACAGACCGGTAGCCAGCCAGGCGGTGGCGATCCAGAAAATGGCCAGTTGGGTGTGCCAGCTGCGAGTCACCGCGTAGGGTAGGATCTCGGAGAGGTTGAAGCCATAGAAATGATGGCCCTCTACCGCGTAATGCGCGGTGATCGCCCCCAGGGTCATCTGGGCGAGGAACAGCGCTACCACGGTGTAGAAGTACTTGGCGGTAGCCCGCATCGACGGCGTTACCTTGATCTTCGCCAGCGGGTCGTCCTTGGGCGGCACCGGCGGCGCCTCGGCTTTCTGCGCAGCGTGATACCACACCAGGGCGCCAATTCCGGCCAGCAGCAGGATGATGCTGGCGATCGACCACATCGCCGTGCCGGTGGTCGGGGTATTGTCGATCAGCGGCTCGTGCGGCCAGTTGGCGGTGTAGGTGATATCGGAGCCGGGACGCTCGGCAGCGGCGGCCCAAGAGGTCCAGAAGAAGAAGGCGGTCAGCAGCTGGCGATGCTCATCGCTGGGGATGGCATCGTTGGCGATGGCGTATTTTTCGCGTAGCGATTCGAAGGCAGGATCGTTGCCGAACACACCGATGTAGTGCGCTTGAACTTCTTGGATGGCGGCGGCGCGATCGGCTGACACCGTGATAACACCGGTAGCCGGGTCGTAGGTGTTGGTCCGCAGCTCCGCCTTCAGGCGCGCCTTGAGAGCAGCCTGTTGCTCGAGCCCCAGCGCGTCGTAGGCACGGCCCTGCTCACGCATCGCCCAGTTGTCGAGCAGGGTGACCGCCTCGCGGTGTAGCCAGTCGGCCGACCAGTCGGGGGCAACGTAGCTGCCATGTCCCCAGATGGAGCCCACCTGCATGCCGCCCATGCTCTGCCATACCTGGCGGCCACGCTGGATGTCGTCCTTGCTGTAGAGAACACTGCCGTCGTCGGCGACGACTTGAGCAGGGATGGGCGGGGCTTCGCGGTAGATTTCGCCACCGATCCAGCCCAGCACGCCGAACGAGAAGGCAAAGAGGACCGCTAAGGTCCACCAGAGCCGTCGGGATGGGTTCATGCTGCCTCCGGTTGTTGTCATGAAACATGTAAAAAAACTGCATGTTTAAAAGTAGCAGAAGAAGTACATCTTTTCGTTTGACCTAGATCAAATCAGGCCAGAATTTTTCTCGGGAGGCCGCGCCTCAGATCGCCCGCGAGTACCGCTCCGGGTCAGCTGGCTTCAAATAGGCGTCGAAGACCATCGCAATGTTGCGCAGAAACAGCCGGCCACGGGTGGTAACGTCGATGGCGGCAGCGTCGATAGTCAGCAACTGGTCGGCTGCCAGTGGCGCGAGCCGAACCAGTTCCGCGGCGAAATAATCGGCAAAATCGATACCATGTTTACGCTCGAGGACGGGGATGTCGATCCGGCCCTGGCACATGACTCCCTGGATCAACTCGCGCCGCAGCAGATCGTCGGCGCTCAGCTGCACGCCTCTGACCACCGCCAGGCGGCCGGCATCGATCAGCCCCCCATACTGATCGAGCGCCTTGGCGTTTTGCGCATAGGCATGACCCACCATGCCGATACCGGACACTCCCAGCGCCACCAGATCGAGCTCGGCCTGGGTGGAGTAGCCCTGGAAGTTGCGCTGTAGGGTGCCGTCGCGCTGGGCGACAGCCAGCTCATCGTCGGGCAGGGCGAAGTGGTCCATACCGATGTAGACATAGCCGGCCTCGGTCAGCCGGCGAATGGTCAGTTCCAGCAGTTGCAGCTTGAGGTCGGCATCCGGCAGGTCTTCGGCGCGGATCTGGCGCTGGGTTTTGAACATCTGCGGCAGGTGGGCATAGCTGTACACCGCCAGCCGTTCCGGTCGCAGTTCGACGATGGTGTCCAGCGTGCGGCCGAAACTTTCCAGGGTCTGCAAGGGCAGGCCGTAGATCAGGTCGATGTTGGTGGAGCGGAAGCCGGCGGTGCGACCGGCGCTGAGTACGTCCGCCGTCTGCTCCACCGACTGGATGCGGTTGACGGCGCGCTGCACCGCCGGGTCGAAGTCCTGCACGCCCAGGCTCATGCGGTTGAAGCCAAGCTCGCCGAGCAGGGCGATTTTCGCTGGCGTGACCGTACGCGGGTCGATTTCGATGGAGAATTCGCGCGATTCGCTCTCGCTGAGGCGGATGTGCTTGCGCAGGTCACCCATGACCCGGCGCAGGTCGGCTTCGTTGAGGTAGGTCGGCGTGCCGCCGCCGAAATGCAGCTGGGTGACTTCTCGCTGGCCGAATAGCTCGCCCTGCAGCGCCATCTCCCGCTCCAGCCGGCCCAGGTAGTCGTCCGCTCGCTGATAATTGGCGGTAATCACTTTGTTGCAGCCGCAGTAGAAACAGATAGTGCGGCAAAA
>DASULL010000152.1:0-11821 GCA_036278215.1 Gammaproteobacteria bacterium
TGCTCAAGGCGCTCGGGAAGCGCCTCCAACTCGTCGGCAGAAGAGCCGCCCAGCGCGACACCGCTCTGATCGAGCACCGTCACTTGGCCGCTCTGCAGCCCAGGCACGGTCGCGGCAACCAAGCGCTGGATGCCCTGCACCTGCCGCCGGTCGATCCCTGCGCCTTCCTGCAGAATCAGCGTGACGGCGGCTTTCGGCTGGGTTTGTTTTTCGGCGAACAGGCTCGATTCGGGTAAGACCAGGTGCACCCTGGCGTACTTCACGCCGGGAACGGAGCCAATAGTGCGCGCCAGCTCGCCCTGCAAGGCCCGCTGATAATTGATCTTCTGAGCGAATTCGGTCATGCCGAACTCAGCCTTGTTGAAAAGCTCGAAGCCAGCGCCGCTATTGAGCTGGATGCCGTCGGACATCAGCTTGAGACGCAAGGCGTGAACACCGGAGGCCGGTACCAGGATGCGCGTGCCACCCGCTTCCAGGCGATACGGTGCTTTCATCTCCTCCAGCTGTTGCACCAGCACGGCCGCTTCGCGACTATCGACATCGCTGAATAGAACAGCGTAATCGGTCGCGAACGCCCAGTAGGCCAAGCCACCCGTCAGCAGGACGATCAGTAGCAAGCCACTGGCCAAGCCGATCTGGCCGGACGTGCTCAAGCGCTGCAGATTGTCGCGCCAGTTACTCATGGTGTCGTACTCCGGGCCCAGTTAAATCCGCATGCGCAGAATGTCCTGGTACGCCTCGACCAGACGGTTTCGCACTTGCACCACCAGCTCGAACTGCAGCTTGGCCTCCTCCAGCGCAATCATCACCTGATGGAGATTGTCGGCTTCCCCTAAGGCAAGACGGCGCACTCCCTGATCGGCCTCAACCAGCTTGGCGTTGGTCGCGCTGAACTGCTGCACCAGCCACGTCTCGAAGCTTGCTTCGGGAGCGGGTCTAGATGGCAGAGCTCCGGCAGCACTAAGTGCCTTCCCGGCAACAGCGCCGGTGGCTGCGATTACTTCGATGCTCATCAGCGTGCTCCGATCTCGAGTGCCCGTAGCGCCATCGTGCGTGCAGCATTCATCGCTCGCACGTTGGCCTCGTAACCACGAACCGCGGTGACCAGATTGAGCATCTCGTCGACCGGATTGACGTTCGGCATAGCAATGAAGCCCTGGGCGTCGGCCAGCGGATGATTAGGCTCATGCACCAGTCGCGGCGCCTGGGCGGCGGCGACGATATGAGGAACGACCGCCTGCTGCAGATAGTTGCCAAACGAGCGGCCGGCTTTGCCGACGACTCTGACAGGCTGATATAGGTTGCCTTGCGCGTCACGCACGCTATTGGCGTTCGCCAGATTCATGGCAGTGACATCCAGCCTGAGCCTTTCGAAGGCCATGCCGGACGCACTTATTTCAAAAGCGCTGAAATAGTTCATTAGCGGCCTCCCCCGGAAATTGCAGCAGCCAGAATCGCGATTTTCTTGTTCAGTGCGGTCGTCAAGGCCTGGTAGTGCAAGGTGTTCATCGCCAGCAACGCCATTTGCTCGTCGACCCGAACACCTTGGCGCTCGCCCACCGGACCGACGTTGTCGTAGGCCAAAGTCGGCCGGACAGCACTCAGCGCCCGAGAGCTGCTCGCCACCTGGGTGCGGTCGAGCAACACCTCCCGTGCCCCGGCGAGTTGCCGCTCAAAGTCGAGGCGCCTCGGCCGGAAGCCTTCGCTGTGCGCGTTCGCGATGTTGCCGGCAATCAGCCGATGCCGCATGGAGGCGGCATCCAGCGCCAGTCGGACCAACTGGCTCGTTACCGCTTCGGCTCCTGAGTCCATGACTTCCCCTCCCCTAAAAGCCGTTCGGCCTACTGCACCACCAACTCGGCATGCAGCGCTCCGGCGCGCCGGATTGCCTGCAGAATCGTGATCACATCGCGTGCGCTGGTATCGATCTTGTTCAACGCGCTTACCAGGTCGGTCACGGTCGCCCCGGCCGGCAGGGCTACGGCGCCGCTCTTGCCGTCCTCGACCTCGATAGCGGTATCCGGCACAACTACCGTGCTCGGGCCGAAATTGTTTTCGCCAAACACAAAGGGTTGCGACACGACAAAGTCGGTGCTGATGGCGACCTTCAAATCGCCATGGCTGATGCTGACGGCGGAAATCGTCACATCGCCGCCAGCGACCACGGTCCCTGTGCGCTCGTTGACTACGACAACCGCTTTGTAGTCCGGCGTGATCGGCAAGGCCTCGATCCGGCGAATTACCCGGACCAGCTCCGTGCGCTCCGCCTCCGTCATGGAAATGCGGACACGACCGGCGTGCACCGCCCGCGCTCTCGAACTTCCCAGAGACTGGTTGATCGCATCGGCGATTCGGTCTGCGGTGGTGAAATCCGGGCCGTAGAGGACGAAACTCAAGCTGCCATCGTCTCGCACCACATCCGCACCGAGAGCCCGCTCGACAGTGGCGCCCTCTGGAACTACGCCGACCGTCGGATGATTTTTTTGTGCCACGTTGCCAAACAGGTCGTACTTGAAGCCGCCGACCGATACCGGTCCCTGGGCAAGCGCATAGATGCGCTGATCCGGCCCACGCAGTGGAGCCAGCAGCAGCGTTCCGCCAAGCAGACTGCGAGCATCGCCCACCGATGAGACATTGATATCGAGTTTGTGGCCTGGCTCAGCGAAAGCCGGCAGATTCGCTGTCAGAAACACCGCGGCGACGTTGCGGCTGTTGAGTTGCTCGGCCGAAACCATTACCCCGAAAGCGCGCAGTGCGTTTGCCACCGATTGCAGTGTCGCCTCGCTCCTGCCGGAGTCGCCCGTGCCGGCCAAGCCCACCACCAGACCGTAGCCGGTCAAGGCGTTGTCACGCACGCCATCGAACCGGCCCAAATCCTTCAGGCGTACCGTCCCCTGCTGGGCATGAGCGCTAGTCAGCAGCAACAGGGAAAACACGAGCCAAGCAAACGTTGCGCGAATCACAGCAACCCCAGCCAATTCAGGAATCGATACACCAGGCCCGGCCTCTGGCTGCCGGCCAGCACCCCCTCGCCGACATACTCGATGCGAGCATCGGCCAAGCGCGTCGACAGCACCGTGTTCTCCGATGAAATGTCATTCGGACGCACCCGGCCATATACCGAAATCCGCTGTTCTTCATCGTTCACCAGCAGTAATTGGGTGCCGCTGACGATGTAGTCGTTGGTCGGCGTGATAGCCACGATCGAAACCGTCATCGCCGCCTGAATCTTGCCGGAGCGCCGCACATGGCCACCGCCATCAGTCGTCCGGCCAACCGATAGACCGTACTCATCGCGACCGGCCGGCTCGCGAATGACCGCATTGAGTCCGGTGCTATGGTCGGCGGCCGTATCGGCCCTGGCCTCCGCGCTCGATGTCTCGACAATCAGCACCGTCAGCGCATCGCCAATGCGTGCTGCGCGCCTATCCGCGGCGTACGAGAGAAATGTTTCCTCATGGAACAAGCTCTCCGCCGCCGCCGGCAGCGACAAGGCCAAGCCGAGCAGGACGCTCGCGATGATTGCTCTCGCCATCGGCTACCTCACCAGTACCATGCCGTCACCCACTACCTGCGCCGCGACTTGCCCCGCCCCCTGCAACCGGGCAACGCGGACCTCGTCGCCGATAAAGCCGTTGTTCAACGCCGTGCCTTGGGCACGGAGCTGTACTGCCCCTACCGCGACCACTATCTCGACCGGCTGGTCGGCGCGAACCGGCGGGGCGGGAGCCGCATTCGCCGTGGTCAGCGCCGCTCCGGCAGCGATGGGCGCGACGGCCCAATACGACTTGTCCTCGACGGACAACAGCGGCCTCGCAAGCGCGGCAACATCCCGCCGCTCGGTCTTCAGCAGCTCTGGCCGGAGCATCGTTCTCGCCGGAATTTCTTCGCCAGCGACCAAAACGCTTTGGTACGCCTCGACCTCGAACCAGATCGGAACAGACTGCAGCGCGCGGTCACCATCGAAGCTATCGATGAATACCGCCATGCGCCGGCGCGCGGTAGGCTCGGCCGGCAAACGCAGCGCCATGTCGCTGACTGGAAACGATTGCAGCCGCTGCCGTGCCGGCCGAACAACGACGTCCTGGTACAGCTCGCGTAACGCGCCTTCCAGCGCCTGCTGCGCTCGGGCTACGACCTGCTCCGCTGGAATCGTCACCGGCTCTCGCTGTACAACGGTGGACTCGATCCCCCGCCAGCGCACCGCGACTCCAGCTTTCTCCAATACCCGCTCAATATCCGAGCGTTGGACTTGCCGGGCTTCGCCCGGAGCCAGCCGATGTAGCAGTGGCTCCCGCGCCCAAAGCTCGGCGTCTTCACCGATCAAGCGCACTACTTCGCCGAGGACAACGCGATCGGTATCGACGCGAACAGCGAGGCGAAAGTGAGCCACCAGCTCGGCTGCGGCAACAGGAGCAAGTAGCAACAACCCGCACAGACCGCCGAGCAGGCGGAGCGTGCGTTTACGCCCGTAGCTCATTGGTAATGCCAAGCAGCTGATCAGACGCCTGCACCAGCCGTGCACTTAACTGATAAGCGCGCTGGGCAACGACTAACCCCGTCAACTCCTCGACTAGGTCCACGTTGGAAGCTTCAAGGAAGCCTTGGCCGAACGTGCCAAGCCCATTCTCACCGGCGATACCGTAATAAGCCTCACCGGAGCGCTCGGTCGTTACGTACAGGTTGTCGCCAACAGCTTCCAGAGCACCAGGATTGACGAAGCTGGCCAGCTCCAACTGCCCAAGCAGTAGCGGCCCTGCGCCATCGGGCAAGCGTGCATAGACATCGCCGTTAGCCTGAATAACCAGGCCTAGCGAGTCGGCCGGCACTCGCACATCGGAGCTCAAACGCAAACCGTCGGCGGTGATTAAGGTGCCGTCACGATCAAGGCCTAGCGCACCGGCACGGGTATACGCCAAGCTGCCGTCAGGCAGCACGACTTCCAGAAAACCATTTCCCTGAATCGCCACATCGAGCTCGCGGCCGGTTTTTTTCATCGGCCCAATCTGAAATATCTTTTCCGTCCAGCTGACGGCAGTCCCCATACCCAAGCCGCTGCCACTTACCGCATTCCGCTGTACGAGCTCAGCGAAATTAGGCCTGTCCTTCTTAAAGGCAGGAGTGTTCAGGTTGGCGACGTTGTTGGAAATCAGGGCCAAGTGGGTCTGCTGCGTATGCAGGCCGCTGGCTCCTATATATAAAGACTCGATCATTCCCCCCCCTTCTCGAGAAGCCCTAGAAGCTTCCGAGCACGTCCATTGCCGTATCGACCATGCTCATGTACCCCATCACCACCCTCTGACTGGTTTCAAAGTGACGGGTCGTCTCCATCAACCGGACCATTTCGCCGGCATGGCTTACATTGGATAGCTCCAGATAGCCCTGCCTTACTCCTTCGCGCGCGAGTTGCGTCGCTGTGGCGGCGGATGGTTGATATAAGCCGTTGCCGATGTACCGCAGCAGCGCCTCTTCGTCGATCCGCACCAAGCGCAGCTGGCCTACCGGCCGGTTCCCCTCCATGACACGTCCATCACGCCCTACGCTGAAATCATCACGAGTCAGGCGAATGTCACCACCTTCGGCCAGCACCACGTGGCCCTGCCCGGTCACCAGGCGGCCAAGCGCATCCTGCCGCAGTGAGCCTCCCTTGGCATAAAGTGTGCCGCCGGGGCCAGCCACCTCCAGATAAACGCCCGCGTCCAAAGCCAGATCGAAAGGATTACCGGTTCGGCTCATCGTACCGGAGCGCATATCCCGCACGACCTGCAACTGAGCTTCCAAGCTTTGCCGGTTGACTGCCGACAATGTTCCGACGCCTTTTCCAAGCGCCGCCAGAAACGGCGTTGCAATGACCACCTCGCGCCGGTATCCGGGCGTGGTCAAGTTGGTCAGGTTTTGTCCGATCCGCTCCAACCGCGCCATGTCCATCAACATGCTGGCTTTGGCAGCGACAATTGCGTCCACAGCCACGGGCTGCCTCCTATATCCGCACCATTCCGAATGCTTTCACACTGACCGTTGTCGGAACCTCCGATAACGAAAGCACCGACAGGTGGGGCAGTATCCGTTCCGTCAGCGCCTTGGCGTGGCGGCGCAGAGACGGCGAGCACAGCAGGACCGGCATCAGGTTCTTGCCGAGCATCTTCTCCGCCTGCCCCGCCAGAGCAGTCACGATCTGCTCCATGAACTTCGGCTCCAGCACCAATGAAGTCTTGTCGTCGACAGCGCGGATGCTGCTTGCCATGGCCTGCTCCAGCGCCGGGTCGAGCGTCAATACGTGAAGCTCTCCCGCGTCGTTGGTCAGCGACTGGCAGATCTGCCCACCGAGCTTCTGCCGCACCGCTTCGGTCAGATGATCCGGATCCCGGCTCACCTTCCCCTGATCGACCAAAACCTCGAGGATGAACTCGATATTCCGGATCGAGACCTTTTCCCGCAGGAGCTGCTGCAGCACGCGTTGCACATCGCTTAACCCCAGTACGGCGGGTATCAGCTCCTCCACTAGGCCAGCCTGACTGGTACGAACGCGGTTAACCAGGCGCTCGGTTTCGGCCCGGGTCAGCAGCGCCGCCGAGTTCTGCCGCATAAGTTCGCTGAAATGGGTCACAAGCACGGTGAGCGGATCGACCACCGTATAGCCCTGAGCTGCTGCTTCGCTTTGGCTCTCCAGCGGCAGCCAGCTCGCCGGCAGGCCGTAGCTTGGGTCCTTGGTCTGTATGCCTTCCAGGTTCACTCGGCCGCCGCTCGGATCGATGGCGAGTATTCTGTTTGGATAGAGAACGCCTTCACCGACCTTGGTGCCAAAGATGCTGATCCGATACGAGTTACGCGCCAGCCTCTTGTTGTCGCGTAACCGCACGGTCGGTATTACCAAACCCAGCTCCAGCGCCAGCTTTTTCCGGAAAGCCTGCACACGCTCCACGAACTGCCCATCGGTTTCGCCAACCAGGGCCAGCAGCTCCTGCCCGACGGCCACTTCGACCGGATCGACTGCAAGTAGTGAGTACAGCTCTTCCGACTCCGCCCCCTCTTCGGCGGAACCGGCCGCGCTGCTCTCCTGCATGGCCGGCTCACCATGTCGCCGGCGCCAAGCGACAGCGCCGAGAACGCCGACGCCGACCAGCAGCATGAGAATGGGAAAGGCCGGTATTCCGGGCAGCACCAAAGCGACTAGCAGTGCGATCCCGAGCATGACGAAAGTTTTCGGGTGCTCGGTAAGCTGATTGACGATTTGCTCGCCAAGCTGGGCATCGGTAGCAGCCCGGGTGACGATGATGCCGGTTGCGGTCGCCATCACCAGCGCTGGAATCTGAGTGACGATGCCATCACCGACCGTCAGCAGGGTGTAGGTCTGCAGCGCCTCGCTCCAACCCATGCCGTGCTGCACGATGCCAATCGCAAGGCCGCCAATGATATTGATCAGGACGATGATGATGCCGGCGATCGCATCGCCTTTGACAAACTTCGAGGCGCCGTCCATCGCGCCGTAGAAATTTCCTTCGCGCTCTATCTGCAACCGGCGATCGCGAGCCTCGTGCTCATCGATGAGCCCCATGTTCATGTCGGCGTCGATGCTCATCTGCTTGCCCGGCATGCTGTCCAAGGTAAAGCGCGCAGCCACCTCGGCGACGCGCTGTGCACCGTTGGTCACGACGATGTACTGCACGACAATCAAGATGAGAAACACCACCAAGCCGATGACGTAGTTGCCCCCAATCACATACGTGCCGATGGCGTCGATCACGCGGCCGGCATCGGCGTGCTCCAAAATCAACCGGGTCGAAGCGATGTTGAGCGATAACCGCAGCAGCGTGGCGATCAGCAGGATCGACGGAAAAGTCGAGAACGCCAGCGGCTTCTCGGTGTAGAACGTCAACAGCAGGACAGTGAGGCCAAGACTGAAGTTAAGCAGCAGCAGGAAATCGAGCAGCGGCGCCGGAATGGGGGTGAACAGCACGATCAGAATACCGACCATGGCCACCACCAGCGCTATCTCGCCTCTATTGCCGATAGTGGTTCGCAGCATGCCTACCATGCTCGCACCGTCCCTTCCCGCAGATCCGGTCGCATTCCCAACAGCCAGGCCATGATGTGGGCGACGCGCTCATAGGCGGCCTCCGGAATCGGTGCATCCTCAGCGCCTTTCCAGTAGAGAAGTTGGGCGAGCGAGCGATGCTGAATCACCGGCACACGGTAACGCTTTGCGACGGCGATCATCCTGGCGGCGATTTTTCCAGCGCCGCGAGCCAGCACCTCCGGAGCGTCCATGTCGCGACGGTCGTACTTGAGAGCGACTGCGAAGTGCGTGGGATTGATGATGACCACATCGGCATCCTTGACCCGCCCCACTCCTCGCGCCTTCTGCCGCAGCTCCCGCTGCAGCTGCTGAATCTTTGCGCGCACCAGCGGATCGCCTTCCTGCCGTTTCACCTCTTCCTTCACCTCTCGGCGACTCATGCGCATCCGCCCGAGGAAGTCTCGGCGTGCAAATACCAGGTCGAGAACAGCGATGGCAGCAGCAGCGATCAACAACTTCCCGAGCAGATCGGTGACAACCTCGAGCAGGAAGGCGGGATAGCGAACCGCCGGAACGTCAAAGAGCGACAGCAGCAACGGCATCAGGTTGGCAAGCAGCGCATATGCGATCCCGCTGAAGGCCACCACCTTCAGCAGGGTTTTGCCGGCGTCGAACAGCGTACGCTTGGAAAACAAGCGCTTAAAGCCCTCTGCCGGGTTTATCCGTTTGAAGTCCGGTTTGATCGGCTGAAAAGATAGGATCGGCCCCGTTTGGAAGATATTTGCCAGGATGCCAGCAAATAAGGCCGCCACAAGAAGCGGCGATATAAGGAAAAATGTGCGCGCTGAAAGCTCTGCAAGCCAAGCCAGAAGACGAGCCACCTCAAAGTCAATAGCGCCGGCACTTAGCAGCAGATGATGACCTATCGACGCCGAGTACCTCAGCATCCAGTCCCCAAAAAGCTCTATACAGACGAAGCCAGCAAAGAGGATAGAAACTGCGTTGACATCCGTGCTCTTGGCAACCTGACCGCGCTTACGAGCTTCTCGCAGCTTCGATGGCGTCG
Organism: Gammaproteobacteria bacterium; assembly: GCA_036278215.1. Taxonomy (GTDB): domain Bacteria; phylum Pseudomonadota; class Gammaproteobacteria; order Nitrococcales; family AK92; genus JAAYIK01. The sequence goes on from DASULL010000152.1 coordinate 9,084, forward strand.
GCTCCTCTGACTTGTCGTATTCCTGCTCTGCCATGGGAATCTAACGCAGCAACCGCAACCAGTTATAGAAAATGGACTTGAATATCTTCTCGTGGATCGAGCCGAAATAATTGAGCGAGACCGCTAGAACAACCAGCCCAACCAAGATCTTGATGGGAAGAACGAGAAAGAAGGCGTTCAGCTGTGGCATAGTCCGCGACGCAAAGGCGACAACCAGGTCAATCAATAGAAGAACGACCACCGCTGGCGCCACCATAACCAGGCCAAGAGCAAACATCGCCGACAGCGCCAAGGTGACATCCGGCACGCTAAAACCAGAAAGCCATTGTCCTGGCGGAACCACCTCGAAGCTTACAAAAAGCCCCTTCAACAGAAGATGATGCACGTCAAGTGCAAAGAACACCGCCAGCCCGGCAAGAGAAAGCAGCATGCCGATCATCGGCGCCTGTGTTTGGGTAGCTGGATCGATTAGGTTGGCGACACCAAAGCCCATTTGCGTATCAAGAATCCGACCACCCCAAAGGTATGCTCCGAGCGCCGTCTGTACGCCAAATGCCAGGATCAGGCCAAGAACGGCTTCCGCCGCCAAGCCGACCAGCACCACCTCCGGCTGAGCCTCTACCAGCGGGGCAGAAAATTGCCCTGCCTGCAGCAGAACAACTGCTAGCGCCAGCACGAAAATAATTTTGACTGGCTCAGGAATCGGAGCGAACGCAAATATTCTTGTCATGTAAAAAACAACGCCCAGCCGAACCGCAACCAGCAGGACCAGGAGCAGCCAGCCGGTCTGGAGCGACACCAGCATGCTGTGTCGTCCGCTTAAAAGTAGAAAGGAATGTTTGCGATAGTGGACGCGGAGAACTGGAGGATGGTTGTCAACATCCAGGATCCAAACATCATGATCGCAGCCGCCACAGCCAACAGCTTAGGAACAAAGGCCAGGGTCATCTCTTGTATCTGGGTAACAACCTGAAAGATGCTGACCAACAGACCGATAGCCAGGATCAGCCCCAAAATCGGAGCAGACACCAAAATGGCCACCCACAGCATCTCTACGACCAATGACATCGCGAGATCGCTACTCACCACAACCCCTACAAGCAGAAATCCGCTAGGTAGCAGATATTTATAATTTTATTTTTTAAGCAGAGCTTGCAGCGACTTATACATACATTACATCGGTTCCGTCAACACAACGCAGGCGTTGCCGGGCGAAAGTAGCTCGAAAGGAACCAAGCGATAACCTAAAATTAGCAGAATATCACTTGATAAATAAAAGCCCGCTACTCTTAAACAACCTTTCGCCCGATGCAGCCCTGCCATGGCAGTTAGAGCCACTAACAAACCCGTAGCGGGTGCCAAGTGCGCTTGGCCTCCAACCCAGCCCCGCTGGGTCTGTGCCACTCGCCTTTCTGGCCGCTGCCGCGGCCATCTCGCGGCTAAAGCCGCTCCTTGTATGTTTATTCTCTCTCCAGCCTCGCGGCAGTTCGGTTTGAGCATGCGATGCTGGGGGTAGATTTCCGGGGAGGCCGTTCGCTCCTGGAGGCAGGCATTGCACTGACCTCGTCTGTAGAGCGGCCCCCCGCCTCATTGCCGACGGCGGGGAGTATCCAGGCCGCACCCCTGGCGGGGTGACGCCGCATACAAGGCGGCCGTGGCAAGAAGTGCGAGGTCGGGGAGCCGGAAGGCATTGTCGCCAATTCACGCCGAAGGGGAAAGCAAGAATGAGTGGTTATGTCGGGGGCGATATCGGGGCAAAGCACGTCGTGGTGACCTACCGGGCAGCGGGGCGCACGCAGTGGACGAAGACCTTTGCGCAGACTGTTGCTGGTCATCGGGCGCTGATTGCCACGCTCAAGCGCCAGCCCGTGGCGCGGATCGTGCTCGAGGCCACCGGCGTGTACTACTTCGATCTCGCCCTCGCCCTGGTGGCGGCGGGGCTGCCGGTGGCGGTGATCAACCCGAGGAGCTTTCACCACTTTGCCCGCCTCAAACTCACGCAGAGCAAGACCGACCCGATCGATGCCGCGCTGCTCGCCGAGTACGCCGAGTGCTTCCTGCCGCCGCTCTGGGTCGCGCCGGCGCCCAGTCGCGTGGCGCTGCGCGACCTGGGGCGCCAAATCAACCGCCTCACCGCGGCCCGCACCCAGGCGAAGAACCGCCTGCATGCCTTGGAGGCCAAGCGCGGCACCTTGCCGCTGCTCCTGGCGGATGCGCGCGAGGCGATCGCCACGCTCGATCAGCGCATTGCGCGCCTGGCGCAAGCAGCCCAGGCGCTCTTCGCCCAAGATCCGCAGCTGGCGCAGCAGGCCGCGCATCTGCAGGCGGCCAAAGGCATTGGGGCGGCGACCGTGCTGGCGCTGCTCGCGGAGCTGTGCGTGCTGCCCACGCACCTGCGGGCCGCGCAGGTCAGCCGCCATGCCGGCCTGGATGTGCGCCTGCACCAATCAGGCAGCAGCATCAGCCGCCCCGGGCGCCTCAGCAAAGCCGGCAATACCTACCTGCGCGCCGCCCTCTACATGCCGGCGCTCAGTGCCGTCCGCTTTGACCCCTACGCGCGCGCCTTCTACACGGCACTGCTCGCGCGGGGCAAGAAAAAACTCCAGGCCTTGTGCGCCGTCATGCGCAAATACCTCACCGGTATCTGGGCCTGCTTGCAGCACAATGAACCCTTCGACGCCGCCAAGCTCTTTAGCGAAATCCACTTCCAAAAAGCTTGACGGCCAACAGAGTATCTA
>DASULL010000153.1:0-11661 GCA_036278215.1 Gammaproteobacteria bacterium
GTCCGCGGCGGCTCTATGGCTAGCCGGCGCATAAGTTCGCGGGCATTGAACGACGGCAGAACGATGCTGCCGTCAGCCGTCAACTGCTCGCCTTGGATGCGGGCTTCGCCGGCCAGAGTGGCCACCATGCCGGCGGTCTGCAAAGTCGCCTGCGGCACGCTGTAGCGCTGCGCTTCCAGATCGGCCCGCAGTTCGCCACGCAGGCTGGCGGTTAGCTCCCCCGCCGGTATTTGCTCGCCGCGCAGAACCGCATCCAGCGCCAGCCCCTCGACCGCAAGTTTGTTACCGGGTTGATCGTAGACCAGCCGCGCACCCAGCTCGCCGTTAACTTCGGGCAGGTCACTACCCTGGAGACGCCATTGCGCCCGCAGCGGAATCGGCGCGGCCGGATTCAGCTCGGCAACGGTCAGATTGAGCGGATCGACCAGATAGCGGGTGCCGGCCTGCTGGTCTTCCCACAGTATGACGGCATTCTCCAATTCCAGGCCGCCGCGGCTTTCGATAGCCAGCGGCGTGCCGCCCTCTTTCGGCGCCGGCTCGGCAGGAGGCGTCTCGTTGGCGGCGAAGCGCTCGGCCAGATCTTCCCAGTTGCCGCGGCCCTGCTTATTGCGAATCAGGCGCAGGTTGGGAGAATCGATCACAATCTTGTCGAGTACCAGCCGCCGCTCGCTCAGCAGCGGCCATACCGCAACCGCCAGCCGCGCTCCACCCAAACGCAAGAACGGCTCGTTGCCGTAACCCGGCGCATCGCTCAGCTCCGCCCGGCCGAGCTTCAACCCCAGCCAGGGGAAAAACGTCAGGTCGATGTCACCTTCGATGGTCAGTTGTCGGCCGGTACGCTGCTCCACTACCTGGGCAATCTCGCCCTTGTAGGCGTTGGGGTCGACCAGTACGACTACGGCGACTACCGTCGCCACCAACACCGCCACCACAACCGCTAGAACGATGAGGATCCATTTCAGCGCACGCGCCATTGTTATCTCCGCTGGCCAACCGATCCGGCCACCACCCCTGGTGGTCCCGTGCTCGAGCCCTATACTTTACAGTGAGATCGGGTAGCGCTCATCCCACCGACCGCCTGCACCGCAGCACACCTCGGCGCTCCCCGGTCCGCCACGCCAAACAGCCGCAATGGGAGGAATGCCATGGGTGAATATTGCGTCGTGGTTGCGGGAGGCACAGCAGCCCGGATCTTTACGCTGGAACCAGCCGAAATCCCTGAACTCCAGTCTGGCCCCAATCTGATCGAACGCGCTGCCTTGCCCGGCCCCTGGGCACAGCCGCAAGAAGCCCGCATCAGCACCGATCAATATGACCGCGCGACCGCAAAGCGGTTCGCCCGCCAGATCGCTTTAGCCATCGATCGCGCTGCCGACCGCAGCAACCTGCAGCGTGTCGTGCTCTGCGCCGACCGCCGTCTGCTCGGCGTCCTGCGGCCCGCCCTGAACGGCAACCTGGGCTCGCAGGTGGCCGTACATGAAGTCCCCAAAGACTTGGCCAAGCTCAACTCCCGCCAGCTCCACGACAAGCTTTCGTACGGCGGTCATCTGCCGCGGCGGCGGCGCGGCGCGGCCTGAGACCTCCTTCAACCAACCCCCTATCCCGCACTGGGATAGGGGAAAGAGGTTACTTTCCTGCCAATGCAGCACTGCTGTCAGAGAAGATGGGCTGCTCTTCGACCGAGGCCGGAATCGGTTTTTTGCGTCACGACTAAAGGGAGCGCGGTTGAATTAGGAGCGGCGGCGGGAAGGAAAGTGGAGCGGGCGATGGGAATCGAACCCACGCTATCTGCTTGGGAAGCAGAAGTTCTACCATTGAACTACGCCCGCATGTGCTCTGTATTATGGAGCTTTCGTGCGCCTGCGCAAGCCCGGAAGCTCAACGCAGCGACTGGTTGAGTTAGAATGCGCCGCATGGAAATCATCGTCAATGGCAAACCGCACCTGCTGCCCAGCGGCGCCAGCATCGCCGAACTGCTAGAGCAGCTTGATCTTACCGGCCGGCGCATCGCGCTGGAGGTGAATGAAACCATCGTGCCGCGCAGCCGCTACGGCGAGCACCAGCTGGCAGCGGGCGATCGGGTCGAGATCGTACATGCGATCGGGGGTGGCTGATAACCGGCCCTTGCCAGACGGCAAGCCCTTGCTCGCCGCTGCCGTCGGAGGCGTATCCTTGGCACGCAGGCACTACCCGCATTCCCGTCCACTCCAGGAGCTGCAATGACGGACCACCCCGACCCGCTGCTAATCGCCGGCCGAACCTTCCGCTCGCGGCTGCTCGTCGGCAGCGGCAAGTACAAAGATCTCGATGAAACCCGCCGTGCCACCGAGGCCAGCGGTGCCGAAATCATTACCGTCGCCATCCGTCGCACTAACATCGGCCAGAATCCCGGCGAACCGAATCTGCTCGACGTGGTTCCACCAGAGCGCTATACCATCCTGCCCAACACCGCCGGCTGCTACACCGCCAAGGACGCCGTGCGCACTTGCCGGCTGGCGCGGGAACTGCTGGACGGACACGATCTGGTCAAGCTGGAAGTGCTGGGCGATCAGAAAACCCTCTACCCGGATATTCCCGCCACCCTGGAAGCCGCCGAACTGTTGGTCAAAGACGGCTTCAAGGTGATGGTCTACACCAATGACGACCCCATCGTCGCCAAACGGCTGGAAGAAATCGGCTGCGTTGCCGTCATGCCGCTGGCCTCCCCGATCGGCTCCGGCCTCGGCGTTCTGAATCCCTACGCCATCCTCACCATCATCGAAAACGCCAAGGTGCCTATCCTGCTCGACGCCGGCCTCGGCACCGCCTCGGATGCCGCCATTGCCATGGAGTTGGGCTGCGACGGCGTGCTGATGAACAGCGCCATCGCCGGTGCGCGGGACCCGGTGCTCATGGCGTCGGCTATGAGGAAAGCCGTCGAAGCCGGTCGCGAAGCCTTCCTCGCCGGCCGCATTCCGCGGCGGCGCTATGCCAGCGCCTCGTCGCCGCTGGACGGGACGTTCTTCTGAGCGCAGCCGCAGAACTATCGCCGCCCGGACCGCATGAGCTCAGCGCCAGCCACGCCTCTCCCGCGAACGGGAGAGGCATTACCGCAGCTGAACAACCCTGATCAGTACTTGCCGATATCCGCCTGGGCCGCGTCGCGGCTGTTTTGCTGGGCATCGGCCTTGACGATGTAACCAGCCCGCAGATTATCGCCGTCGACTTTATTAACGCTGGAGACGTACCGGCCGTGGCTCGGATCCAGGCTGCGCAGTGTGGCATCGTCGAACGGTTCGTGCGATCCGAACAGGAAGCAGAAGCCCGGTCCGGCGTTAGCACCGGTATTGGTGGCAGTCGGAACCGCATGCTGCGACAGCTGAATGCCGCCGCGCGCGTTGCCGTATTCATCGCGGGCGATGACCACCGGCAGCGGCGAGAGGATCTCGAGCCGTGGAGCGACCGGCGGCTCGATGCCCTGCTCTATCCAACGAACCAAGTGGTCGAAGGCGGCATTGACCACATGACTGGTCGGCACGTGGCTGAGAGCCGGGCGGGCGCAGACGCTGGTATCAGCGATCGGCAGCCCATCGCGGACCAGCAGTTCGCCTCGCAGGTTCGGATTGGAGTAACCGACGTGCGAGGTGCCGGCAACCTCGTAGATGCGCAACCGCTCCGAGTCCGGCTGGCGAGCGGCCAGTTCGCCGAGATAAAGCACGTCGTTCTCGGTATCGACCTTGATCACCTTGGGTTCTAAATCGACCCGCAGTTTGCCGCCGATGCCGATGTACAGGAGATAGCCGTCGTACAGATTAGCGAGCGGGTGCACCGAGTTGTGGTAGCGGACCAGAAAACCCTGCGACTGCGATGCCCCGGTTGCCAGCAGAAGTTTCGGCTGCAGCCTCCCCAGCGGACTTACTCCTGCAGGCTGCCTGATCGCCTGAGCGGCTTGCGACCAGATATCGAAGGAGAGGGAATCATCGAGGATGGTGCCGCCATCGGTAACGTCCAGATCACCATAACGGCTGGGGCTCCAGGAACGCAGACCGGTAGCATTGGCATGCACTCCGACCCGCTGAACTGAGACACCGACATAGGCATAGCCCTCGCGCAGAATGTGGCGGTAGGACGTCAGCCACATGGCATCCAGATTGTAGCCGCTGGTGACGTTCAGCCACTCGACGATCACCGTGCCGTTGAAGTTCTTCTCGGAAATCGGCCGACGGACGATCATCCGTGTCTTGTAGGGGTGACCGGCGGATATCACGTTACCGGTTGCCAGGTCAGGGGTGCTGTAGCGAGCGGCTACCCCCTCCAGGAAAAACTCTTCCTCGACATAGCCGTACTGCTGCAGATCGAGCTGGGTGGCAAGCTGGGGATAATCGCGTGAGGAGTGCCCCAGCGGCACTTCCACCGGCACCAGTGTAACCGCCGGGCTGGGCACAGCAGCAGCTGCCCCCGCCGCCAGCCACGGCCCGAACACCAGCGCAGTCAACACTCGCCTGCCGATACGCAGGTCGTTATTCTTCCTGCTCGTCATGAGGTTCCCTCCTCGGACAGTTCTTTCGGTCGTTATTACGTATCTTGCTGTCGAGGCAGCCGGCCCTGAGTGAGCCGCAAAGATCGAGTGCCTCGATTTGAGATTAGTTGAAGATCAAAGGCCGGCAAGCGGCTGAAAAGTCAGCCCTGGCTCGGCGCCCGACACAGCGGCCTAAGCGGTCGCGCTGTGCCTACTCAGTCAGGATGGTAGCCGCGCACTAGATAGTTACCGGATTTCTCGTCCAGCTCCAGGTCCAGCAGCTTGCGCTTCTGGGCCTCGACCAGCAGGTCGCTGAAGGAGCGAAAACCGTAGTAGGACTCGTTGAAGCTCGGCTTGCGGCGCTTCAGTGCCTGTTTGACCATTGACGACCAAATCCTGCCTTCCTCGCCGCGCTCGGCGTAGAGCGCCTCCACCGTCTCCAGCACCAGCGCCATGGCCTCCTGGCTCGGATCGGCCTCTTTCTGCTCGGGCTTGGCAGGCTTTTTCGCCGTTTTCGCCGCGGCCGCTTTACGCCTCGATTCCTGCGCCCGGGCAAGGTCGTCGTAGAGGATGAACTCGTCGCAATTGTTCATCAGCAGATCGGAGGTGGAGCTTTTCACACCAACGCCGATGACCACCTTGTTGTTCTCGCGCAATTTACTGACCAGCGGCGAAAAATCGGAATCGCCGCTGATGATGACGAAGGTATCGACGTGAGCTTTGGTGTAGCAGAGGTCGAGCGCGTCGACGACCATGCGGATATCGGCTGAATTCTTGCCGGATTGGCGCAGGTGGGGGATTTCGATCAGCTCGAAGGACGCTTCGTGCATGTCCTTCTTGAAATCCTTGTAGCGATCCCAGTCGCAATACGCCTTCTTGACGACGATATTGCCCTTCAGCAGCAAACGCTCCAGCACCCGCTTGATATCGAACTTGTCGTACTTGGCATCGCGCACGCCCAGCGCGATGTTCTCGAAATCACAAAATACCGCCATGCTGCGGATAATTGCGGCCGGTTCGGCCATGCACGCACCTCCCTGATGCTATCGCTGCCGCCAGCATACCTGAATTCGGAGCGGGCCGTTGCCCGTTCAGCTTCAGGCGCCGGCCTGCAGCGCCCCGGCCTCCAACTGGCGCCGCCGGCGCGAGCCGCTGCCGACCACTACCGCCGTGGCGATCGCCAGGAACTGGCAACTGCCGATCGCCACGAACATCCAGCCCGGCTGGCCGCCGTCCATGACCACGCCAAAAACCACCGGCGCGACCGCCATGCCGGCATCCAGCCCAGAATACACCATGCCGTAGACCCGCCCGGTGGCGCCCTTAGGAGCGGCGGCCCGCACCAGCAGATCGCGCGACGGATTAGCTACCCCTGCCCCGAAACCAGCCAGCGCCATCAACGGCAGCACCATTATGGCCGGCACGAGATCCAGGCCCAACAGGATCATAATGCTGCCGGCGGCCGTGAAGGAAACGGCGATCAGCCTGTCGTGATCGCTGGTGCGGGCGCCGGCAAAGCCGCCAAGCAGCATGCCGCCGGCGCTGGAGAGCATGAACACTGTGTAAGCCAGCGCCGCCACGGTCAGCGGCAGGCCGTAGAGCTGATCCAGAGCGCTGGGGGCAAAGTTCTGGATACCGCCGAGAGCAAGGCTGGAGACGAAGAAAAAGGCAAAGCAGGCCCATACCTGCGGCAGCTTCAGAAAATCCAGACTGGACTCGCCGCTGGCAGGCCGATGGCTGGCAGCCACAGCGGCGGACTCCTCTCGATCATCGAGGATGCCGCGGCTGAACCAGAGCAGCACCAGCACGGCGACGCCAGCCAGCGCCGCCGCCAGTGCCGCAGCCCGCCAGGAGCCGGTGAGCTGGGCGATGCTCACCAGAAACAGCGGTGCTGCCGCGTAGCCGAGATTGCCGGAGATCCCGTGGGCGGAAAAAGCATGCGCCAGCCGCGATGGCGAAACCCGGCGGTTCAGCAGGGTGAAGTCGGCCGGATGGAACACACAATTGCCCAACCCCGCCAGCGCAGCGCCGACGGCCAAGCCGGCGTAGCCGGAACTCAGCGCCACCACCACTCCCGACACCACCAGCACGACCAGACCGGCAAACAGGACGGTGCGGGCGCCGATCCGATCCACCACAAACCCGGCCAGCGCCTGACCGACCCCGGAAATGACGTAAAACACCGCCATCAGCGCGCCCAGCTCGACATAGCTCAGCCCGAGCTCCGCCCGGATCCACGGAAACAATGGCGGCAGCAGCAGCTGGAAGAAGTGGGAAACGCTATGCGCCGTTCCAACCAGACCAATTACCCGAGCGTCGGTACGAAACGTCGAAACAGCGGCAGCGTGGGCAGACATCGCAGACTCCGGAGTGGATACAACGGAAGATGGGCAATCGGTGAAGCAGACTATGTTAGAGCTTATTTCGCCAATGCGGACAAGAGGGTGCGCATCCTCTGATCGTTCTTCCGCCGGCGGGAGCGACCTGAACACCACGGCAACGGCCGCCGGTTGTTAATCTATGCCGCCGCCACGCCGATGGCTAAGAAACAAATGAACACAGCATGACGAGGAGCCGGTGAAAGACGAACGACTGGGCCAGTACGCCCTACTCTGGCTCCTGGGCCTTTATCTGCGCTTGACCGTGATGATCGTGCCGCCGCTGAGCCTGAAGCTGGAAGCAGCGCTCGGCTTTTCCACCGGCCAAGTGGCGCTGGCAGTCAGCTTGCCGTCGCTGCTGATCGGTGGCGGCGCCCTGGTGAGCGCCTGGCTGATATCGCGCTTCGGAGTGGTCTCCACGGTAGCGGCAGGCATCTGCATCATGGCGGTGGGCAGCGCGCTGCGCAGCGCACCGTTCAGCTTTTCCTTTTTCCTGCTGGCGACCGTCACCATGGGATTTGGCATCGCCCTGATGCAGATCGGCATGCCGGTACTGGCGCGACGCTGGTCGCCGACTAAAATCGGCCGAGCTTCGGCCGTTTACGCCAACGGCCTGCTAGTCGGCGAATTGTTGGCAGCCGCCCTGACCGGGCCGGTGGTAGCGCAGTTATTAGGAGAACAGTGGCTACTGGCGTTTACGGTCTGGGTGGTGCCGGTACCGGTGATCGCGCTGCTGCTGATGCGTCAGCGGGAGGCGGAAAAAGCGGCGGCCGAGCCGATGCCGTTGGACGTCGCCCAGGTCAGCTGGCGCGATCCCCTGCTATGGCGGGTGGCGATTCTGCTGGGAGCAGCCGGATCGCTGTTCTACGCCGGCAATATTTATCTGCCGCAGATTTTGGCGAAAAGCGCCCGCCTGACCTTGATCGACCCGGGCTTGACGGTATTGAACGGCGCCCAGCTGATCTCGTCGGCAGTGCTGATGATTTATGCCGACCGCCTGTTGGGCCGGGTCTGGCCGCTGGTATTGACCCTGGGCCTGGGCCTGCTGTCGATTCCTACCCTGCTGTGGCTGCCAGGATACAGCGTGATGGCGGCAGCCGCTCTGCTCGGAATCGCCGCCAGCGCCTTGTTCATCTTTGGCGTCACCCTGCCGGCCTGGCTGGTGCCCATGCATCAGGTGGCCCGCATGGCGGCGGGAGTGACAGTAGTGGCCAACGTACTGACCTTTATCCTGCCGGCCAGCGCCGCTTGGCTAACCGATGCGACTGGCTCGATTCCGGTCGGCTTCCTGCCAATTGCCGGGGCGAGCCTGCTGGCGGTCTGGGCTGCGGCGGGCATCAAGACACGGGAATAAGCCGACCAGAATCGACCAAAGCAAAGCCCCGAGGAGCAGCCTTGGCTGCTCCTCGGGGCTTGTACCTTTGGGCCTGTGCCTTTTAAGCGGAAGCGGCCGCTGGCTGCTCCTCGGCCACCGAGCTGCGGATCAGGTAATCGAAAGCACTGATCGATGCTTTCGCCCCCTCACCCATGGCGATGACGATCTGCTTGTGCGGTACCGTCGTCACGTCGCCGGCGGCAAAGACACCCGGCACGGAGGTCTGGCCACGCTCGTCGACCACGATTTCGCCGTACTTGGTCAGCTCGACCGTACCCTTCAGCCAGTCGGTGTTGGGCAGCAGACCGATCTGCACGAACACGCCATCCAACGCCAACCGATGCAGCTCGCCGGTTTCGCGGTCCTTGTAAGTCAGCCCGTTGACCTTGCTGCCATCACCATGGATCTCGGTGGTCTGGGCGGAGGTAACCACCCGGACGTTGTCCAGACTGTGCAGCTTCTTCTGCAGCACGGCGTCGGCGCGCAACTTGCTGTCGAACTCGAGCAGGGTCACGTGCTCGACGATACCGGCCAAGTCGATCGCCGCCTCCACGCCGGAGTTGCCGCCGCCGATCACGGCGATCGGCTTGCCCTTGAACAGCGGACCGTCACAGTGCGGGCAGTAACCGACGCCGCGACCGCGGTATTCGCGCTCGCCCGGTACATTGATCTCGCGCCAACGCGCGCCGGTGGCGAGCACGATGGCCTTGCTGCGCACCACCGCACCGCTGGCCAGCCGAACTTCCAGCAGCTGGCCGGGGATCAGCGCCTCGGCGCGCTGCCCGCTCATGATATCGACGTCATAATCCTTGACGTGCGCCTCCAGCTGGGCAGCCAGCTTGGGGCCTTCGGTCTTGCTTACCGAAATGAAGTTCTCGATATCCATGGTGTCCATCAGCTGGCCACCCAGACGCTCCGCCACCATGCCGGTGCGGATGCCCTTGCGGGCAGCGTAAATCGCCGCCGCCGCGCCGGCCGGACCGGCGCCGACGACCAGCACGTCGAACGGCTCCTTGGCACTGATCTGCTCGGCCTCGCGCTTGACCGCGCCGGTATCCAGCTGGCGCAGGAAATCTTCGACGCCCATGCGCCCCTGACCATACTGCTCGCCGTTCAGGTAGATCGTCGGCACCGACATGATCTGCCGCTCGGCGACTTCGTCCTGGAACAGCGCGCCGTCTATCATGACGTGGCTGATGTTCGGGTTGAGCACCGCCATCAGGTTCAGCGCCTGCACCACATCTGGGCAGTTCTGGCAGCTGAGCGAAATATAGGTCTCGAACCGGTACTCGCCATCGAGATTGCGGATCTGCTCAATGACCTCCGGCGCCACCTTGGGCGGATAACCGCCAACCTGCAGCAACGCCAGCACCAGCGAGGTGAATTCGTGGCCCATGGGGATGCCGGCGAAGTGAACGCGCGGCTCCTCACCTGGGCGGGTAATGGCAAAGGCCGGCTTGCGCTCGGCATCGGCACTCTCGCGCAGACTGATCTTGTCGCTGAGCTCAAGGATGTCTTCAATCAGGCCCAACATCTCGCGGGACTTGGCGCTGTCATCGAGCGACGCGACAATCTCGATCGGATTGGCGAGTTTCTCGAGGTAGCTCTTCAACTGGGCCTTAATGTTTGCGTCAAGCATGGCACGCCCCCTTAGCGGATGTCAGACGGAACTCTATAAGACCCTCGGAAGCAAAGCTCCCGAGGGTTGGTCGGGACGTAAGCCGGCTTAGATCTTGCCGACCAGATCCAGCGACGGAGCCAGGGTCTCTTCACCCGGCTGCCAGCTGGCGGGGCAAACCTCGCCCGGATGGGCAGCGACGTACTGCGCAGCCTGCACCTTGCGGACCAGGTCCTTGGCGGAGCGACCGATGCCCAGATCGTGGATCTCGACAACCTTGATCTGACCTTCCGGGTTGATGACGAAGGTGCCGCGCAGGGCCAAGCCTTCTTCCTCGATCATCACGCCGAAGTTGCGAGTGATGGTGCCGGTCGGATCGCCGATCATCGGGAACTTGATCTTCTTGATCGTATCGGAGGTGTCGTGCCACGCCTTGTGGGTGAAGTGGGTATCGGTGGACACCGAGTACACTTCCACGCCCATCTTCTGCAGCTGCTCGTAGTGGTCAGCCAGGTCGCCCAGCTCGGTCGGGCAGACGAAGGTGAAGTCGGCCGGGTAGAAGCACACCACCGACCACTTGCCGCGCAGGTCGGCGTCGGTCACTTCGACGAACTTGCCGTTGTGGTAGGCCTGCGCCTTGAACGGCTTAACTTCGGTATTAATCAGTGCAGTCATAGCTCTCTCCTTTAGCTGAGTAGGACCAAAATCCTGAACAAGATTACCGATTTCGACAGGATTGGTCCAATCGATCATATTTACCTTGGCGATTGATAAAACCTATAGACCCTGCTTTAACTAAGGCCGGGGCTATCGCAGAATCGTGGCTTAGCGCCTGCACATGACCTCGGCGACTCGCTCTTTCAAGTCAGGTGGGCAACACCTTGGACTTCCCGCTTGAGACGGGCGATCGATTCCGCCATCCTTACCGCCCGCACCGGCAACTGCAATCCATCGTGGAAGAAAACTCCTCCAACTCTCCCTACTTACGCCAGATCCGCAGCTTCGTGCGCCGCGAAGGCCGGCTCACCGAAGGTCAGCAGCGGGCGCTCGCCGAACTGCTGCCGCGCTTCGGCGTCCCCGCCGAAGGCCCGCTCGATCTCACGGCTCTTTTCGGCCGGGCAGCACCAACGGTGCTGGAAATCGGGTTCGGCAACGGCGACTCGCTGGCGCAAATGGCGCAGGCGCAGCCCGACTGGAACTATCTGGGGGTGGAAGTTCATCGCCCCGGCGTCGGCCATCTCCTGCTGCTGTTAGAGCGGGAAACTATCGACAACGTTCGGGTCGTTTGCGACGACGCCCAGTTGCTGCTGGCCCGCCTGGCGGACGACTCGCTACAGGGCGTACAGCTTTACTTTCCCGATCCCTGGCACAAAAAACGCCACCACAAGCGCCGCTTGGTACAGCCGGAATGGGCCCAGACCATCCGCTGCAAGCTCGCGGTGGGCGGCTTTCTGCACATGGCGACTGACTGGGAAAACTATGCCGAGCACATGCGCGAGGTACTGGACGCCGCGTCGGGATTTCGCCCGGCGACCGCCGACGAAGCGGCTGCTCGCATCGGCGCGCGGCCGCAGACCAAGTTCGAGCGACGCGGCCTCAAGCGCGGCCATGGAGTATGGGATCTGGTTTATATCCGGGCAAGCTGAACCGCGAAAGCAGACTCTTGGACACCAGCGGCCTCGGCAAGGGCATTGCTCTTGTCGGCAACAGCCGGAGTTACCCTTAATTCCATGCATCTTTCCCGCAGCCACGACGGCTCCCCTGCGCCGCAACTCCCATAAAGTGTTTCCGT
>DASULL010000154.1:0-5933 GCA_036278215.1 Gammaproteobacteria bacterium
ACGTCAACTTTTTCTGCCATACGCCGCCTGCGCCCGATGCGCAGCGCGAAGCGGCCTGGCGAGCGGCGCTGGCGCCGCACTACGCCGAGTTTGGCATCGACGCCGACAGCATCCCGGCCGGACCGGGGCGGGCACCGTTCAGCGCCGAGGCCGCCGAAGTGCTGGCCGAGTTCCGGCCAGCGGTGGTGAGCTTTCATTTCGGCCTGCCCTCGGCCGAGCTGCTGGCGCGGGTAAAGGCCTGGGGCGCGAAGGTGCTCTCTACGGCGACCACCGTGGCCGAAGCGCGCTGGCTGGAAGCGCACGGCGCCGATGCCATCATCGCCCAGGGGCTGGAGGCCGGCGGCCACCGCGGGCTGTTCCTGACCGACGATCTGACCACTCAGCTCGGCACCTTCGCCCTGCTGCCGCAGGTCGTGCAGGCGGTGAAGGTACCGGTGATCGCCGCCGGCGGCATTGCCGATGCAAGGGGCGTGGTCGCTGCCATGGTGCTTGGCGCCGCCGGTGTGCAGGTGGGCACCGCCTATCTGCTCTGCCCCGAGGCCACCACCACCGCCATCCACCGCGCCGCTCTCAAGAGCGAGGCCGCCCGCCACACCGCCATCACCAACGTGTTTACCGGCCGGCCGGCGCGCGGCATCGTCAACCGCATCATTCGTGAGCTCGGTCCGATTAGTCCGGCCGCGCCGGCCTTTCCGCTGGCGACTTCAGCAGTCGCGCCGCTGCGGGCCAAGGCCGAAGCGCAGGGCAGCGGGGAGTTCTCGCCGCTGTGGTCGGGCCAGAACGCCAGCGGCTGCAAGGAGATCCCGGCCGCCGAGTTGACGCGGGAGCTTGCCGCCGGTCTTGGTTCGAGTGCGCCGACTGCATAGCCGAGGTTCCGCCAACCTGTGTCCGTTGCTCTCGATTCAGGTGACGCAGGGCGGCGGGCGCGACCAAGAGGGGTGCCGGGATTTGCAAGCACCGTGTCGAAATCGAGCTTGCTCGTTCGACTTATAGCTGAGCCTGCCGGAGTTGCACGAGGCGCTATCAGATCGGCGTCTCCGGCGGGATTCTCAACCAAGGTGACAAAAGCACGGCATGAGGCAGTTATGAGCTATGTAGACGGCTTCGTTGTACCGGTCCCGATCGACAGGATGGAGGACTATCTGCGCACCGCTCGACGCGCTGGCGAGATCTGGAAGGAATATGGCGCGCTCGATTACGTCGAATGCGTTGCCGACGACGTGAAGGAGGGCAAGCACACCTCATTCCCGCAGAGCGTCCAGCTGCAGCCCGGGGAAACGGTGGTGTTCTCCTGGATACGCTACGACTCGCGGGAGGAGCGCGACCGGATCAATGCGGCGGTGATGCAAGACCCGCGCATCGCTGGTATGAAGCCCGAGGAGATGCCATTCGACGGCCAGCGCATGTTCTGGGGCGGGTTCGAGCAAGTGGTCAAGCTATAAACCTTATGGGGGTTTGCCGCCGGCAAGGGGGCGGGTTGACTTCGCTCGTTCCCCTTCTTGCTCGTTACCGGCGCACGATTGCTTCCTCGGAAGTTCTGCGCCCGAGTTCTACATCCCCGGCCTACCAAGCGCCGCGTTGGCTTTACCATAGCCAAGCTGCGCTGCGATCTACCCCGCCTATCCGTCAGCCAGTCCGGCGATCAGTTTCCCCAGCAGTCCGTTCAGTGCTTCCTGCTCTTCACGGCTAAGAGCGGCGAGGGCGCGCATTTCGTTTTCCACGTGCAAGGGAATCATTCGGTTCATTAGCTCGAGTCCCTGGTCCGTCAGCGACACCAGCGTACCGCGCCGGTCATTGGGATTGGGTGCGCGGGCGATCAGGCCGGCTTTCTCCAGTCGGTCCAGGCGATTGGTCATCCCGCCCGAGGAAATCATCAGCGCTTCGAATAAGTCGGTCGGGCATAAGGCATAGGGCGCGCCGGCGCGGCGCAGCGTGGCAAGCACATCGAACTCGCCCTGTTGCAGGCCGTGGCTCTGAAAGAACGGTTCCAGGTGGGTGCGGGTGATCAGTCGCGCGGCATGGCCGAGACGAGCCACTACCTCCATCGGCAGAAGCTCGAGCGAGGGCATCTCGCGCCGCCATTGACTGGTTACCAGATCGATTCTGTCCATAAGGATCTATCTTGACGTAAAGATACTTTGCATTAAGATTCTTTGCACATATATACCGTGGACTGCCACACGCACCGTCATAGGACACCGATCATGGCGAACGCAGTACTGCCGCGCAAGAACGCGGATAAATCAGGGGCATATGCGCTTGGCTGCCTGCTGTTGGTTGGCACCTTGCTGGCGCTGTCACTGATGGTCGCGAAGCTGGCCGATCAGGCAGGAGCGCCGCGGCTGAGCTTTCTGCTGGTGGCAATAGCGGGCGCCGGCATGGCCCTGGCCGGTATCGCGGCGCTGCAACGCCAGCCGATGCCGCTGACTCGCCGCACGCTGGAGTATGCGCTTGTCGCCGGCGCGCTGTTTGCCCTGCCTAACGCGCTCGGGTTCCTGGCGGTACGCCACGTCGGCGCCGGATTCATCTCGCTCAGCTTCGCTTTTCCCATCCTCGTTACCTGGCTGTTGGCCGTGCTGCTGAGGCTGGAGCGCTTGCGCGCGCTACGGCTGCTCGGCGTGCTGCTCGGGCTCTGCGGTGGGCTGGTGCTTGCGGCCGCCAAAGCCCAAGGTGCAGACGGAGCTCAGGGTTGGGCGGCGCTGGTGCTGGCCATCCCCCTGGTGCTCGCCTTCGGCAACATCTACCGCACCCTGCGTTGGCCGGCTGGCGCGGCGCCGGTGTTTCTGGCTGCGCTCATGATGTTCGGTGGCGCGCTGACGCTGCTGCCCCTGGCGCTGGCCACCGAGCCAGGGCAGCTACCGGCGCTGCTGGCGTCAGCGGCGGTGGGGCGGCTGCTGCTACTGGAAATCGCTGTGTTCGCTGTCCTGTATTTCTTGTTCTTCGTCCTGCAGAAGCTCGCCGGGCCGGTTTATCTCAGCCAGATCGGCACGGTGGCGGCGCTGGTCGGCACGCTGATCGCCGTCTTCGCGCTGGGCGAGGCGCCGCCGCCCAATCTGGCTCTGGCAGGCGCGCTGGTAGCGCTCGGCCTGACCTTGTTTCACCGTGGCGGCCGTGTAGCCGCGCAGCCCACTGCAATGCAGAGCGTCGAGCATCACCGCCGTACTGCGCCGCGATGAGCCGCAGTACGGCTGAGCTCTACAGCACGCCCGATCTTCACCCGGAAACAGACAGGAGACAGCTCATGACCGTCGCGGAAGCACTGCACTGGCGCTACGCCACCAAGCGTATGAATGGACAAACAATTCCCCAGGAACAGCTAGACCGGATACTGGAAGCGGCCCGCTTGGCGCCGTCCTCTTACGGGCTGCAGCCGTACACGGTGCTGGTGATAGGGGACCAGGCGTTACGGGAGCGGATCAAGCCGGTCGCCGCCGGTCAGTTGCAGATTACCGAGTCTTCCCACTTGCTGGTCTTCGCTGCCTGGGATCCGGTCAGGGAAGAACATGTAAACCAACTGATCCGGCTTACTGCTGAAGAGCGCGGCATGAGTCCGGCAGAGCTGGAAGGCTATAAGAACACGATCAAAGACGTCGTTCGCCGTCTGTCCCCCGCGGAGCGATACCACTGGGCGGCAAAGCAGGCCTATCTCGCGCTCGGCACCGCGCTGGTGGCGGCGGCGGCGGAGCGAATCGATGCATCGCCCATGGAGGGCTTTGATCCAGCCAGCCTGGACCAGTTGCTGGGACTCAAGGAGCGAGGCCTGCGCAGTGTTGTCCTGCTGGCGTTGGGCTATCGGGACAACACTACCGATTGGCTGGCTCCCTTCAAGAAAGTGCGCTGGCCGCGGGAGAAGTTGTTCGTTCACCTGACCGAGGCAGACGTGTTGCGGGCAGTCGAGCCGGCTGTTGCGGAGCGGAGCTTGGCATTCAAGTAGGCCGTGAGCAGGGCTAGCAGCCTTTAAGGAGTAGCGCCGCGCGGTCGTGGCCAGAGGTCCCGCCGCCGGCGCCTGGTACCAACGTAGGTGTTTCATTTCGCCCCAGCCTTACCGGCGCATGATTGCTTCCTCAGCGCTCTTGAACCCGCCCACCAGGTAGTTGAAGAACAGGCCGTAGGCAATGGCCAGCGGAATGGCGACCACCAGGGTGGCGGCCATCAGTTCCGACCAGTAGAAGACGTCGCCGCGGATCAGTTCGGTCGGCACGCCAGCGGTGACGGTGCGTTGCGCTGAAGCGGTGATGAAGGTCGCGGCGTAGATGTAATTGCCCAGCGACAGCGAGAAGGCGAACACCATGCAGGCGCCGATACCCGGCCACACCTGCGGCAGAATAACCTTGCGGAAGCCGGCGAAATGGCCGCAGCCGTCCAGCAGCGCCGCCTCGTCCTGGGTGCGCGGGATGGCGCGGAAGAAGCCGAGCAACAGCCAGGTGCAGAACGGGATGGTGATGGTGGGCAGCACCACCACCAGCGACCAGATGGTGTTGGCCAACCCCAGCCAGACCACGATGCGGTACATCGGGATGAACAGCAGGCTGGGCGGGATCAGGTAGACCAGGAAGATAGCCATGCCTGAACGCTCGCCCCAGCCGCCGGTGAGCCGTGCTAACGCGTAGGCCGCTGGCACCGACAGCAGCACCGTGATCGCCACTACGCAGACGCCGACGATCGCGGAGTTTTTCAGAAAGACCGGGAAATTGGTGTTCTTGAACAGGACCACCAGGTGATCGAGCGTGGGCGGATCGTTGAACAGGAACGGGTTGGGGCCGAACACGTACAGATCCGTGCTGGCTTTGAACACCGTGATCAGGGCCCATAGCACCGGGATAATGGCGAACAGCCCCAGCAGGCCGATGCCGAGGAAGAAGCCCACGCGACGCAGTATCTGCCAGTTCATGGTCAGGCCTCCGGCGAGCGGTAGGCGGCCCGCAGTGCCAGCACCGCCGCCACCAGCAGGAACGGGAACAGGAACAGCGCGACCGCGGCGCCCTGCCCGAGGCTGCCGCTCTGGATGCCTTTCAGGTAGGCCCAGTAGGGCAGCACTTGGGTCGCATGGCCCGGTGCGCCGCGGGTGAGGATCTCCACCATCCCCATCTCGCCGACGATCAGCAGGCTGGTGAACAGGATGGCGACGATCAGCATGGGCTTGAGCGCCGGAATGGTGATGCGAAACAGGATGCGGAAGAAGCCGGCGCCGTCGATACGGGCCTGCTGGAAGCGCTCCTCGGGGATCGACAGCCGCCCGGCCAGGACGATGATGGTGGCCAGCGGCAGCATGCGCCAGACGTCGGCGACCACCAGCGACCCTATGCCCAGCCACGGGCGGCCGAGATAGTACAGGTGGCTGTGCGGCCCGAGCGGGCTGCCGGGACCGAGGATGCCGAGCTGGACCAGCACCCAGTCGACCGGGCTGAACTGAGAGTCGAGCAGCCACAGCCAGACGATCGCGGTCAGCGACACCGGCATGGCCCAGGGCAGGATGAACAGCGTCTGGAACAGGCGCTTGCCGCGGAAGCTGTAGACCAGCAGTTCGCTCGCCGCAGTCGCCAGAATCAGCAGCAGGCCGATGGAAGCGGCGGTGATCAGCAGGCTGTTGCGCAACGCCACCCAGAACGCGTCCTGTCGCATCACCGCGGCGAAATTGGCCAGCCCGACGAAGCGGTCGATGCTGGGGTCGCCGATGGTGGCGTCGCTCAGGCTGAGCGCGATCGCCAGGATGAACGGAAAGCCGACGAAAGCGACGATGTAGAGCACCGCCGGGCCCAGCATCAGCCATACCAGTACCTGCGGCCGGTCGAGCGCCCGGCCCAGGCGGGCCAGCAGGCCGCCTTCTTGTGCCCGTTCCGCAGGAGCTATGGCGCTGTTCATGCCAGGGCTCCCGCAGCTGCCGGCTTGCGCTTGCCGGTGACCCTATCGAACCAGCGGACGTCTTTGTGCAT
>DASULL010000155.1:0-8137 GCA_036278215.1 Gammaproteobacteria bacterium
CAAGCCGTCGAGCAGCCGTGCGGCGGGCTGGCCATGGTCGCGGTAAGCGTCATAGGTGGCCGGCGGCATCGTGTTTACGGTGCGGTCGGCAATCAGCTCCTCGACATACAGCACGTCGCTGTAGTTCGGGTTCTTGGTGCCTGTGCTGGCCCACAGCAGCCGCTGTACTTGCGCGCCGGCCGCTTTAAGGTCGCGGAAGCGTGCGCCGTCGAAGATCTCGAGGAATACCTGATAGGCAGCCCGCGCATTAGCGATGGCAGCCTTGCCGAGCAGGGCGCGGTCCGCATTCAACTGCTCTAGCTGCTTGTCGACGGCCGTATCGACCCGGCTGACGAAGAAGCTGGCGACGGAAGCGACATGGTCAACCGGCTTGCCGGCAGCAGCCCGCTGCTCAAGGCCGCGGATGAAAGCCTCGGCGACGGCGGCATAACGCTCCACCGCGAACAACAGGGTGACGTTGACGTTGATGCCGTCAGCGATCAGCGTCTCGATGGCGGTGAGGCCCTCGACGGTGGCCGGCACTTTGATCATGACGTTGGGGCGATCGACCCAGGCATGCAGCTTGCGCGCCTCGGCAACAGTGCCGGCGGCATTGTGCGCCAGGGTAGGAGAAACCTCGATGCTGACCATGCCATCCTGGCCGTTAGTGGCAACGTATACCGGACGCAGCACATCGGCGGCGGCACGAATATCTTCTACCGCCAAATGATTGAACAGCTCGGCGGCGTCCCAGTCCGGATGCTGGCGGACGGCGGCTTCGATGGCATCGTCGTAGGCCTTGCCGCCGATGATGGCCTTCTCGAAGATGGTCGGGTTCGAGGTGACGCCGGTGACACCGTCTTCGGCAACCAGGCGGGCGAGTTCGCCGGTACGCAGCATGGTGCGATGGATGTTGTCGTACCAGACGCTCTGGCCGAAGCTGCCCAGGGATTTCAGCGGGTTCATGCTCATAGGTAGGGATCCGATCTCGTCAGACGCAGCGGTGAAAGGCGGCCATTGTAAACACTTAAATAGACAACAGAAACCGGCGGGCATCACGTAATGACAATGCCGCTACCGGTTTTGCCAGATTTGTCGAGACACAAGCTGGCGGCAAACCTGAAGAACAGGATGTCCGGCAACAACCTGGGTCATCGTGACCAGAATGTTTGCCGGCGGGTTTGGTTGGTTTAGATGCGCACTGCTAGTACGTCGCAGGGCGCGCCATGCAGAACCGCGTTCGCGGTGGAGCCGAGCAGGAGCGCCAGCCCGTGGCGACCGTGACTACCGACCACGATCAGATCGACGTTTTTCTCCTCGGCGAAGCCGATGATCTCGCGCTTGGTGTAACCCATCACCACATGGCGGCGGGTTCGCTCGAGGCCGGCCTGATCGGCGAGCTCATTGAGTTTGTGCTCGGCATTCTCGTGGAGCTCGCTCTCGATGCTCATCGGCGGCAACAAGGCCTCGCCGGCAGCGTCCACCGGCAACGGCTCGATGACGTGAATCAGGCTCAGCGCGCTGCCATAGCGCTGGGCTAGGTCTTGGGCGCGCTCAAGGACCTGGCGGCCCTCCGGGCTGAGATCCACTGCCGCGAGTATGTGTTGATACGCACGCATGGCGATCTGGCCTCCTTGCGGATGCTGTTCGCGTCAGTATAGCAGGCCGCAAGCAATGCGGGCCTCAATCGCCCTAGGCAGTGCTGGAGCGCAGCCTCTCTGGCTACGCCGGCTGCGGCAACTGGTGGGTAAGCGCAGCGAAGCCGGCCAGATCGAGCTGCTCCGGCCGCAGTGCGGGTTCGATGCCAGCGGCACGAATCTGCTCTTCATTGAGCAGTCCTTTCAGCGAGTTGCGCAGGGTCTTACGGCGCTGACTGAAAGCCTGGGCGACCAGCCGACTGAGTAAGGCCACGTCGGGGACCTCAATCGGTTTTTCGCGGTGTGGCACAAGCCTGACGAAACCGGAGTCGACCCGTGGAATCGGGCGGAACGCGCCGGGGGCGATATCGAACAGGCGGTCCACCCGGCAATGGTACTGCACCATCACCGACAGCCGACCGTAGGCTTCGCTGGCAGGGGCAGCGGCAAGGCGATCGACGACTTCTTTTTGCAGGGTGAAATGCATGTCGGCAATGACGGCGGCCGATTCCAGCAGATGAAAAATCAGCGGCGTGGAGATGTTGTAGGGCAGGTTGCCGACAATCCGTAGCAGGCGCTCATCCTGACGCAGCGCGGCGAAATCGAAGCGCAAGGCATCTCCCTGATGAACGATGAGTTGGCCGACGCCGTGGCAGCGTTCGTCGAGCTCCTGCAGCAGATCGCGATCGAGTTCGACGGCTTCCAGGCGGCCGGCGGCCTGCAGTAGCGGCCGAGTGAGGGCGCCGAGGCCGGGGCCGATCTCGATCAGGCGGTCATTGGGTTGGGGTGCGATAGCGCGCGCCATGCGGTCGATGATGTTGCTATCGACCAGGAAATTCTGACCGAAGCGCTTACGGGCACGATGCTTGAAGCTCATGTGCGGGCCACACCCTTAGTCAGCATGATCGCTTCCGCGATGGCCGCTTCCAGGCTGCCGGCTTCGGCACGGCCGGTGCCGGCCAGGTCGAGAGCGGTACCATGGTCGACCGAGGTACGCACGATCGGCAGCCCCAGGGTGACATTGACGGCATGACCGAAGCCGACGTGCTTGAGCACCGGCAGGCCCTGGTCGTGGTACATCGCCAGCACGGCATCGGCGCCATCGAGCAGGCGCGGCGTGAACAGGGTATCGGCTGGCAGCGGACCGACCAGCTCCATTCCTTCGGCCCGCAGGGTGGTGAGTACCGGTTCGATGACTTCGATTTCCTCACGGCCCAGATGACCGCCTTCACCGGCATGCGGGTTGAGACCGCAGACCAGGATGCGCGGCTGAGCGATGCCGTATTTGCGCCGCAAGTCGTCATCGAGGATGCGCAGCACCTGGGTCAGGCGTGCGGCAGTAATGGCGGCGGCGACGTCTTTGAGCGGTAGATGCGTGGTAGCCAGCGCTACCCGCAGCCGGTCGGCGGTAAGCATCATAACCGGCAGCGGTGCGCCGGTCAGCTCGGCGAAGAACTCGGTGTGGCCGGTAAAAGGCACGCCGGCATCGTTGATTACACCTTTGTGCACGGGAGCTGTGACTACGGCGGCGAAACGCCCGTCCAGGCAGCCTTCGCCAGCTTGCCGCAGCGTCTCGAGCACGTAGCGGCCGTTAGCAGGGTTCAGCAGTCCGGCCTGCGCCGGCTGCGCCAGCGCTACCGGCAGCACCTGTAATTCGCCAGGCCGCTGTGGTGCCGGCGGAACAGCCGGATCGAACGGCAGCAGCCGCAGCGGCAGGTCGAGGGCACGGGCCCGCTCGGTCAGCAGCGCCGGGTCGGCCACGACCACCAGCTCCGCCGGGTGCGGCTGCTGAGCAATCATGACGCACAGGTCCGGGCCGATGCCCGCCGGCTCGCCCGGGGTCAGTGCGATGCGGGTAGTGGTCATCGTTATGCTTCCAGGCGAATGTCGACGTAGGCCTCTTCGCGCAGTTGGCGCAGCCAGGCCTCCAGCGCTTCTTCCGATTTGCGCTGGCGTATGGCCTCGGCCGCTTTTGCCCGGCGCAGCTCGTCGGTAGCGTCGCGCTGACGACGCTCCAGGACCTGCACGATGTGCCAGCCGAAATTGCTCTGGAACGGTTCGCTGATCTGGCCGGGTGCCAGCTTGGCCATGGCTTGCTCGAAGCTCGGGACGAAGGTGCCGGGCGAGGCCCAGCCGAGGTCGCCGCCCTGAGAAGCGCTGCCCTTGTCGTCGGAATTGGCACGCGCCAGCTCGCCGAAGTCGGCGCCGTTTTGGATCCGCTGGCGCAGGGTTTCCAGCCGTGTGCGGGCATCCTGGTCGCTGACCACGGCGTTGGGGCGGATCAGAATATGGCGAGCGTGGGTCTGCGTTATGACGGCCTGGTCGGAACTGCGGCGGTCGAGCAGCTGGATCAGGTGAAAGCCGCTGGGGCTTTGTACGATCGGGCCGGTTTCACCCACTGCCAGCCGTGGCACCTGGTTAGCGAACAGGGTCGGCAGCTCACCTTGAGAGCGCCAGCCAAGGCTGCCGCCATCGAGTGCCGTTGGGCTATCGGAGTAGCTGGCTGCCAGTTGCGCCAAATTGTCGCCCGCGACGAGCAGGCGATGCACCTCTTCAGCGCGCTGGCGCGCCCGCTGAATCTGCTCGGCGGAAGCGTTTTCCGGCATGGCGATCAGGATGTGGCCGACCAGATACTCGGTAGTGTTGCCGGCGCTTTGGCTGGCGAGATATTCCTCGATTTCCTGCGGGCTGACGTTGACACGGTTTTCTGCCTGCCGCTGGTGCAGGCGGGTCAGGATGATCTCGTTGCGCAGGTTGTCGCGGAAGGTGCTGTAGTCGAAGCCCTCGTTTTCCAGGGTGGCGCGGAACTGGCTGAGGCTGAGATTGTTCTGCTCGGCGATCCGCTGCACGGCAGCGTTCAGCGTAGCCTCATCCACCCGGATGCCGCTGCGTTCGGCAACGGCGAGCTGCAGCCGCTGCATGATGAGTCGCTCCAGCACCTGGCGAGTCAGGGTCTGCTCGTCGGGCATGGGGATGTTGCGCTGGCGCAGTTGGGCGGTGATCGTAGCGACTTCCTGCTCCAGCTCGGATTGCAGCACCACATCATCGTTGACAACAGCGACGATGCGATCGAGCACCTGGGCTGCCATGGTGGGCGTCACCGCCAGGAGGGCGGCAAGCACTATGGCGAGACGCAGCAGGTACGGCTTGATCCGGAGCGGGCCGAAAAATCGGTGCATGCACTTACCTTTGGAAGCGGTAGCCAGAGATGGTTTCCTCTATGAACGTATCGAGCCGCTGACCCAGTGCTCCCAGGCCGGTGAACTCGAGCTGCAACATGATCGATAGCGATGGATCATCGGAGACGGACGTGACGTGTTCGCGCACGACCGAGCGTAAAGTCCAACAGCAGCTGTTGTAAGCGACGCCAGCGAAGCGTTCCAGAGTCAGGTTGTCGCGTAGAGAATAATGCCAGCCGGCCAGAGCGAGCCAGCGATTGCTTATAGGCCAGACCGCCGACAGTTCGGTTTGTTCCAGACCCAGCGGCTCCCCGTTAAGCGATGGCGCGCGGTAGCGGTAACCGAAATTGATGGCCTTCCACTGATCTGGTCGATAACTCAGTCGCACTGCGCGGTGCACCAGGGCCTGCTCGTGGGTATCGTAGCGCAGATCGCCATAGGCAGTGAGCGGACCGACGCTGGCGCGCAAATCCGCGAGCAGGTCGGAGGTTGAGCGGCGGTCTTCTTCGCGCTGCGGGCCGATGGTTACCCGCCGATCCTCGAAATAGAAGGCGCGGCCGATTCCGACGCGCAGCAGTTCGCGGCCGGTTGCTTGATCGAGCAGCCGGCTGTTGAGCGAGACGGCAACCTGATTGGCATCGCCGATCCGGTCCGGCCCGGTGAAGCGGTTGGGCTCGAACAGCTGAGCCAGAGTCAGCTCAGCCTGGGCGGTGTCGAATAGCGGCAGGTCGCTCTGATCGCGGTAGGGCACGTACAGATAGAACAGCCGGGGTTCCAGTGTTTGCAGCAGGTCGCGCCGGCCAAAGCTGGTATTGCGTTCCAGGAAAATGCCGCTGTCCAGGCTGAGCAGTGGCAGTGTGCGGCTGGGCGATTCCGGCGCCGTTGGGGCGGCCAGATCCGGCTGGTCCAGCTGGTAAAAGGTATGGCTGAGCGCGGCACTGGGAATCAGATAATACGCTTGCCGCTCGTGGCGCAGGCTGGTGCGGGCCAGCAGATCGGTGCGAACGCCGGTGGCGACTAGGTCGTCATTGGGATGAGCGAAGCGGGCAGCGTCGGCGGTGAAGCCGTAGCCTAAATCGCCCTGGTCTGCGGGGCGGCGATAATCGGCCGTGATGCGCGGCAGGACGCGATAGGGACGATCCTGGGGCGGCAGTGTCTCATCCAGCGATTGCCAGCTTTGCACCAGTCCCTGCAGCCACCAGCCGTTGGCGCGATAGCCGGTCACCGCCTGGCTGAGCAAATTCTGCTCGCTGACCGTGGCCAGATCGCTGCCGAAATCATCGAGATAGTCGTTATCGCTGACGCGGTTGTAGTCGGCTAGCAGGTAGGCGTTATTCTGCCAGGAGCTGCGGAAATCGAACGCAGCTTGCCAGCGGTCGTCTTGGTAGAGAGAGTCGTCCGGCAGGTAATTGAAGCCGAGCTCGGTAGCGAAACCTGGCCGAAGCAAGCGCGCCTCCGTCCCCAGCATCAGGCCGCGCCTGCTGATCAGGCGCGGTGTCAGGGTGGCGTCGTAATCGGGCGCGAGATTGAGGTAGTAGGGGATGGCCAGGTCGAAGCCGCCCCTGCTGTTGTAACCGATGCTCGGTGGCAGTACGCCGGTTTTGCGGCGATCGTCGATTGGGAAGCTGATGTAGGGCGTGTACAGCAAAGGCACGCCGAAGAAACGCAGGGTCGCATTGCGCGCGCTGCCGAAACCTTCGGCGCGATCGAGTTTCAGTTCACGGCTGCTGAGCCACCAGTCTTCGTCGCCAGGAGGGCAAGCACTGTAGCGGACCCGCTCGAATTCCGATTGGTTTTCGTTGTGCAGCCGTATTTGCTGGGCGCTACCGTGCGCCGCCGGGCCAAGCTGGAACTCGACGTTGTTCAGCGTTCCGCGGTCTTCGTCGAGGTAGAGATGGCCGTCGCTTGCCTTCAGCGAAGCTGCCCCCTGGGTGAGGCGGACATTGCCTTCGGCGTCGACCCGGTTGCTGGGCTCATGGTAGCGCAGCTGATCGGCCTCCAGGACCTGGTCGGCGCGCTCCAGCAGCACGTTGCCGCTGAAGGTGTAGGTCTGGCTGGCGCGGTCATAGTGGCCGCTGTCGGCATCGGCGGTCACTGGCGTGTCCGGCGTCGCCCGCCGGTTGGCAGCTTCCAGATCCGGCAACAGGCTCGTCGGCGCTGGACAGGAAACGAAGTCGGCCGCGACCGGGGCCGCCGAACCTATAAGTACGGCGGCGATCAGCGCAAGTCGTGACAAATGCGACGCTTTCACCGTAACCAGGCCCTGACCCCCTTGAGCGGCGGCCGATACGATGTCACAGAAACAGCCGAAGGGGCAAATTCAGGCTGCGGTCCGTTTATAATGCGCGGGTCCCGCCGCGCTTCTCCCAAGCTACTAAACAGAGATAATCACAACGTGACTGCTCACGATCCGGCCGCCAGTGCCACCACCACAGATCCCGATCAGCGCCTGAGCGACCTGCATCATTGGCTTGTGCAGACACTTGCTATGGATGTGCGGTCGATCGAGCCCGCTTCCAGCGACGCCAGCTTTCGGCGCTACTTCCGTATCCGCCATGGCGGCGGCAGCCTGATCGCTATGGACGCGCCGCCGGCGCGGGAAGACTCTCGGCCGTTCATCGAGATCGCCGCGCGGCTGCGCGGCATCGGGCTGAACGCGCCGGCGGTGTTGGAAGCCGATCTGGAGCAGGGGTATCTGCTGCTGTCCGATCTTGGCGACCAGCGCTATCTGGATGCGCTGGATAGCGAGACGGTAGAGCGACTCTATCTGGATGCGCTGGCTGCGCTGGAGCGCCTGCAGGTGCACGGTCCGCGCGCCGGCTTGCCTGATTACGATAAACCACTGCTGCTGCGCGAGATGCAGCTGTTTCCCGACTGGCTGCTGGAGCGGCATCTCGGACTCGCGCTCGATCCTGGCCAGCGCGCCATGCTGGAACAAACCTTCGAAATGCTGGCCGAGGCCGCGCTGGAGCAGCCGCGGGTTTGCGTACACCGCGATTACCATTCCCGCAATCTCATGGTGACCGCTGCCGACAATCCAGGCGTGCTGGATTTTCAGGATGCCGTGCTCGGTCCAATTACCTACGATCTGGTATCGCTGCTGCGCGACTGCTATATCGCCTGGCCGCGAGCGCAGGTAGAGGCCTGGGCGCTGGGATATTTGCAGCGGCCGCAGATTCGGGCGCTGGTGGGGGAGGCGACCAGCCAGGCTTGGCTGCGCTGGTTCGATCTCATGGGGGTGCAGCGACACCTCAAGGCCAGCGGTATTTTTGCCCGTCTCTGGCACCGCGACGGCAAGCCCGGTTACCTCGGCGACGTGCCGCGCACGCTGCAGTACATTGT
>DASULL010000156.1:0-2037 GCA_036278215.1 Gammaproteobacteria bacterium
ATGTCCTGAAAGACGTCAATCTGGACATCAAGCCGGGCGAGTTCTTCGCCTTCCTCGGCCCCTCCGGCTGCGGCAAGACCACGCTGCTGCGGCTGATCGCCGGTTTCAACACCTGCCAGAGCGGACGGGTGCTGATCGGCAACAACGACGTCGGCCGACTGCCGCCGTGGAAGCGCGAAGTCGGCATGGTGTTCCAGAGCTACGCGCTGTGGCCGCACATGACGATCTTCCGTAACGTCGCCTTCGGCCTGGAAGAGCGCAAGGTACCGCGGGCGGAAATCAAAGAGCGGGTGGGGCAGGCGCTGGAGCTGGTTGGCTTAAGCCACCTGGCCGACCGGCGGCCATCGCAGCTCTCCGGCGGTCAGCAGCAGCGGGTGGCGCTGGCGCGCACCATCGTGGTGCGGCCCAAGGTGCTGCTGCTGGACGAGCCGCTCAGCAACCTCGACGCCAAGCTCCGGGTGCAGATGCGGCGCGAGCTACTCAATCTGCAGCGTGAGCTTGGCTTGACCACCATCTTCGTCACCCACGACCAGGAAGAAGCCAATACCATGTGCGACCGCATCGCGGTCATGTATGACGGTGTGGTGCAGCAGGTAGGAAAGCCGATGGAGCTCTATGACGAGCCGGCCAACCTGTTCGTTGCCGGCTTCCTGGGTACAGCCAACGTGCTCGATGGCGAGGTGGCGGCGGAAGGCTTCCGCTTGCCGAATGGCCTGGTGATCCCGCTGTCTTCCGGACAGCCGATCGGGCCGGGCTCGCGGCTCATGTTCCGGCCGCAGACCCTGCAGGTCGAAGATGCCGACGCCCATCTGCGCGAAGGCTTCATCCGCATGAGCGGCATCATCACCTATCGTGAGTTCCTTGGTGCCAGCGTCCGCTATACGGTGCAGGTGGGCGGACAGGATGTGCAGGTCGATGCCCCGCATCAGGGCGGCGAGCCGCCACGCGAGATCGGCTCGGTGGTGGTGCTGGACTTGGCGGTGGATAAGATCCGCTTCCTCAGCGCCTGACAGGAGCAAGCATGGACTCGAGCAACTCTCTAACTGCCGTGGTCTTCGACCTCGACGGCACCCTGGTCGACAGCGCCGAGGATCTGCGGGTGGCGAGCAACACGCTGCTCGCCGAGCTGGGCCGGCCAGCGCTGGATCTGGCAACCATCAAGTCATTCATCGGCGATGGCGTTGCCAAGCTGGTCTCCCGCATCCTGGAGGCCACTGGCGGAGTGCCTGCCGGGCAGGAAGAAAGCGCGCTGCTGCGCCGCTTTCTCGATATTTACGAAGCCGATCCGAGCCGCCACACTCGACCCTTCCCCGGCGTGGTGGAAGCCTTGAAGCTGTTGCGCAGCCAGGGTCTGCGCCTTGGCATCTGCACCAACAAGCCGATCATCGCCACCCAACGACTGCTGGACGATCTCGGCCTGCGGCAACTGGTCGACGCCGTGGTCGGCGGCGACAGTTTCCCCAGCCGCAAGCCGTCGCCGGAGCCGCTGCTCGGCGTGCTTGCGATGCTGGGCGTGCCAGTCACTCGCGCCGCCATGATCGGCGACAACGAGCACGATGTCGCCGCCGGGCGAGCCGCTGGTGTCGCCAAGGTGCTGATCATGCGCTACGGCTACTCGCGGGTGCCGCTGGATCAGCTGGCCCACGACGGCGTGCTGGATCGCTTCAGCGACCTGCCGGCGCAACTACAGAGGTGAGCTATGACTAGAGGGCTAGATGAGCTGATCTTCTGCCGCCATGGCGAGACTGAGAGCAATGCCGGTGGTTGGCTGGCCGGCTCGCTCGACGTCGATCTGACCAAGCGCGGCCGGGCCCAGGCGGCCGAAGTCGCACAGCTGTTGCGCAATGAGCCAGTCGTTGCCATCTACAGCAGCCCCCTGCGCCGCGCGCGGGATACGGCAAAGGTGATTGCCGCCGTGCTGGGGCTGCCAGTGGTAACGGTCGCTGGGCTGCAGGAGCGCCACTGGGGGGTGCTGGAGGGCGGCGCTTTTCCGAGCGATATCACCCGCGAGGAAGTGCCCGGCGGCGAGAGTCTGGT
>DASULL010000157.1:0-2662 GCA_036278215.1 Gammaproteobacteria bacterium
GAGGGCAATCACCAGAAAAATTGGCGCGAGGATGTTGACGACAGTAAGCAGAACAGCGGTCTCCGACGATCATTATTCAATGCAGCATCGATCGGTATCGGACTGCCGCAGCCAGGGCGGCGTAAGCGTACGATTTCGGCAAGCCGCTGCTCAAGGGGCCAGGCAACGTCCGGCACACGGCCTAAGTCGAGTCAGGCAGCTGGATGGCTTGATCGACAGGTCATTGCTGGCACGGCCATGCCGATAACCGACTCCGAAACAATCCGGCGGAACGATAAACCACCATGTACCGCTGTAGCGGACGCTGATCTATCCTATTTCGACAGATGGAGGAGCAGCACAGATGGCAGAACAACATTTTTCCGGCAAGCGCGTCCTGATCACCCAAGCCGATGAGTTCATGGGGCCGGCGCTCTGCGAGGTCTTCGCCGAACAGGGGGCAGAGGTGATCGCTGCCAATGGACCGCTGGCCGAGGCACAGCGGGCGCAGCAGATCGTCGCTGCCGCCGGCCGGATCGACGTACTGATCGCCAATCTGGCGGTACCGGCGCCTAGTACGCGCGCCCAGGAGGTCAGCGACGACGAGTGGCGGCATGTCTTCGCCCATATGGTGGACCCGCTGCCGCGGCTGTTCCGCGCGGTTCTGCCACAGATGCTGGAACGACGGGCCGGCAAGATCGTGCTCATGGGTAGCGCCTCGGCGCTGCGTGGCATGAAGCGCACCTCCAGCTACAGCGCAGCGCGCGGCGCCCAACTGGCTTATGTGCAGGCAGTGGGCGCCGAGGTGGCGCCCAGCAATGTACAAGTTAACGCCATTGCCCAGAACTTCGTCGACAACCCGACCTATTTCCCGACCGAGATTCAAGCCGATCCTCGCTTTCAGGAAAGATTGGCCCGGGAAGTACCGGCCGGCCGGCTGGGCACACCGCGGGAAGACGCCCTGTTTGCCGCCTTTCTGGCCAGCGACCAAGTCAATTTCCTGGTCGGCCAGGCAATCCCCTTTTGCGGCGGCTGGGTCACGCGCTGACGGCTCGGCTCTCTGCTGCTTGCGGTGCCGTCTGCCCCACCGGATCGCGCCGCAGGCAGCTGCGGATCAACCAGCCGGCAATCATCACCATAAGCCCGGTCAAAATCACCATGGTCGACTTCAACCCGAGCCAATCGCTGGCAGCCCCCACTCCGAGCACCACCGACGCCATCGTCAGATACGCCACCATATAAAATGCCGAAACCACCTCGCCTCGCCGCGCATCTGGTGCCAGCAGGCTGACGATAGCCACGCTGCCAACCGAGGTCGCCCCGGAACCAAGCGCTGTAGTCAGCGTACCGAACATGAACAGCGCCGGTGAAGCAAAGAAAACGCCGCAGACGCTCACCACCATGCCGCCAGCTAGCACCCCAGGCCCCAGAGTCATCACCAGACGCGCCGGCTGTTGCCGGAAGGCGAACTGACCTATTCCGCCGACCAGTTGGAAGGCGGCTGCGTACAAGCCGGCCAATGAGCGGTCGCGCACGCCGGCCAGGTCGGCGGCAAGCGACGGGCCCAGCGAAGCGTAGAGACTACCGGTCGACCAGGTGAGCGCCACTGCGGCACCGGCAACCATGAAGCCGCCGATGATCTCCCGCGGTACCGATAAGCGCTGCGGCCGCCACTCGCGCAGCCGAAACCCCTGCCGCCCCCGGCCAACATGCTCGGGCCAGGAAACTTTCAGCAGCAGCACGATGGTTACCAAGGCCAGCACCGCTACCAGCAGGAACGGCGTGATCGTCGGCGCCGGCAGCCAGCGCAGCGCCAGCGAGCTGAATAACGGCCCGGCTGTCGCCCCGGCCGTAAGGGTGAGAGCAGAGATGGTGCCGGCCCGAGCACGGTTGCCGCGCACGTCAAGCTCCACCAGCGCGGCCGTGGCCGCACCGGTGACCACACCGGTGCCGACGCCGGTCAGGAAACGCCCCAGCGCCAGCCAATACAAGTCGGTGGCGGCAGCAAACACCAGCCCGGCCAGCACGGTAAACACCATCCCAGGGATCATCATCTGCCGCCGTCCCACCAGATCGGACAGCGGGCCCGCTGTCGGCAGCATGGCGATCACGCCCAGGACGTAGATGGCGAAGATGCCGGTCAGCGCAGTCGACGAAAAGCCCCAGTGAGCCTGCCAGACAGCGTATAGCGGCGTCGGCAGGTTGCTAGCGAAGATGGTCGTGAAAATCGTCAGCAGGGTAACGGCAAAAGCCGGCGATGAGCGTGTTGGAAGGCCGGCTGCCATCTTGCGTCAGACGCTGGCGCGCCGGCCGCCGGGG
Source organism: Gammaproteobacteria bacterium (assembly GCA_036278215.1). GTDB lineage: Bacteria > Pseudomonadota > Gammaproteobacteria > Nitrococcales > AK92 > JAAYIK01. The sequence goes on from DASULL010000157.1 coordinate 2,299, forward strand.
CCGAAGAACCAGTACAGAGCCAGCGCTTGCAGCATCGCCAACCCGCCGAGGGCAAAACGGTACCCCTCCGGCGCGTACTGCTGCGTCGACGGATCTCCCCAGTAGCCGATGACCACACCCAGACTCCACTGCGTCAGGAACGAGGTAACGAATACCAGCAAGTTGAGTGCCGTGTTGGCACGCCCAGCGAGCTGGCTGCCGAAATGCTGCGACAACAGGGCATAGTTGACTGTGCCGGCGGGCGCCATGAAGCCGAACAGGATCAGCAGCAGCCATACCGCACCACTGGGCACGATACCGCTAGCGAGCACGACCATCACCAGCATGAAACCGCCCATGGCGACGCCGATCAACTGCACCGGCC
>DASULL010000158.1:0-2500 GCA_036278215.1 Gammaproteobacteria bacterium
CATCACGCCTTCCGCACCAAACGCCAGCGCCTTGACGATATCCTGGCCACTGCGGATGCCGCCGTCGAACAGCACCTGAGTCGTCCCGCCTACGGCCTCCACTACCGCGGGCAAGGCGGCAATGGAGGATGGCGCGCCATCAAGCTGGCGGCCGCCATGGTTGGACACCACGATCGCGTCGGCTCCGGCTCGTACTGCCAGCCGGGCATCTTCCGGATCGAGAATGCCTTTGATGATGAGCTTGCCCGGCCAAAGCTCGCGGACCCAGGCGACATCGCTCCAGCTCAAGGTTGGATCGAACTGGGTAGCGATCCATTGCGAGAGTGTGCTGAGACTGTCGCTGTCGGGAATAAAACCGGCGAGATTGCCGAAATTGGTGCGCCGGCTCCGCAGCAGCCGCCACAGCCAAGCCGGCTTGGTGGCGATATCGAACAGATTCGCCAAGGTCAGCCGCGGCGGCACCGCTAAACCGTTTTTCAGGTCCCGATGGCGCTGCCCCTGGATCTGCAGGTCTGCGGTCAGCACCAGCGCGGAGCACTGCGCAGCAATGGCCCGCTCAATTAAGGACGCCGCAAAGCCCCGATCCCGCATCACATAGAGCTGGAACCAGAATGGCCTGGTGGTTGCGACGCGCACGTCCTCGATGGAACAGATGGACATGGTGCTCAAGGTGAAGGGGATGCCGAACTGCTCGGCCGCCCGCGCCGCCAACACCTCGCCGTTGCCGTGCATGATGCCGGTCAGGCCGGTCGGCGCGATCGCCACCGGCATAGCCGCCGGTTCGCCGACCAGCTCCGTTGCTAGAGAGCGCCGATCGACATCGATCATCACCCGCTGGCGCAGCTTGATCGCGTCCAGATCCGCGGTATTCGCCCGCAGCGTGGTCTCTTCGTACGAGCCGCGGTCGACGTAGTCAAAAATCGCTCTGGGCACGCGTCGCTGCGCCAGCCGACGCAGATCGGCATTGTTGGTAATGACAGGCACGTCGCTCCTCCTCCCGGAACGGGCAGCAGTCCATCTACTTCACAAGAGCAGCTTAGAACAAGATTGGCGCTGCCGCGCTGGCGCAGGGAGGACATCCCGCCAAGTGCAATCAGTCTTTCCGGCTCCCCTAGGGATTCACTTGCTTACACCGCCGAGTACTGTATATATTCACAGTACTCGCACCAGGGAGCTGCCATGAGCAATCTCACGCCACGCCAAGCCCAAATCCTCGAGTTGATCCGGGAATTCATCGCTGCTACCGGGTTCCCCCCAACCCGCGCCGAGATCGCCAGCCGGCTTGGTTTCCGCTCCGCCAACGCCGCCGAAGAGCATCTGCGGGCGTTGGCGCGCAAGGGCGTTATCGAGCTCATTCCCGGCTCATCCCGCGGTATTCGCCTGCCGGAGGAAGACGGGCTGCCGGTGATCGGCCGGGTCGCTGCCGGTTCTCCCATTCTGGCCGAGGAACATATCGAACGCCGCTGCCGCTTCGCTCCTGATGCTTTTTCCCCACGTGCCGACTATCTGCTGCGGGTGCGTGGCATGAGCATGCGCGACATCGGCATCCTCGATGGCGATTTGCTGGCCGTGCACAAGACCGAACAGGCCCGCAACGGCCAGATCGTGGTCGCCCGGCTGCACGACGAAGTCACCGTGAAACGCTTCGAGCGGCAGCGCCATCTGGTTCGGCTCATCGCCGAAAACCCGGAATTCGCGCCTATCGAAGTCGACTTGCGCCGCGACCCGCTGACCATCGAAGGCATTGCCGTCGGCGTCGTTCGCGAAACCGTCTCCTGACACGTCCGACGAGCAAAATCCATGAATACCAACGCTCCTCTCGACCACCTGTCGCAGCGGCCCGGCATCTGCAGCCATGCCCTTCTCGACGCGAACGCGCCGGATCACATCGCCACCGGCTTCACTGGGCTGGACCGGCTGCTGCCGGGCGGCGGCTGGCCGCTGGGCGGGCTCACCGAGCTCTACCATGCCCAGTCCGGCATCGGTGAGCTGCGTCTGCTGATGCCAGCACTCGCTCGACTCAGCCGACAGGGCCGCTGGATCGCCCTGATCGCGCCACCCTTTGTCCCCAGCGCAGCGGCCCTCGCAAGCTTTGGCCTCGACCTGTCACGTGTGCTGCTGGTGCATCCAAAGTCTCAGCGCGACGGCCTGGGGGCGCTGGAACGGGGTTTGCGCAGCGGCACCTGTGGCGCCGTCCTGGCTTGGCCGAAGCAAATCGATCAACAGGCGCTGGAGCGGCTGCAGCAGGCTGCGGCAGTGGGCCGGAGCTGGGGTGTTCTATTCCGCGACCTCGCTTGCCAGGCGCAGTCCTCGCCGGCCGCCTTGCGGCTGCGGCTGCGGCTGGAAGCATGCAATGGCGACACTGCCATCCACCTTCTCCAACACTGCGACGGCGGCACCGAACTGATCCTCGACCTCAGCCGCCCCACCAGCCACGCACCGGAACCGATGGTCTACACGACGCCGCCCCCCTACCCTCGGTCGCGCCCGCAGCCATATC
>DASULL010000159.1:0-10099 GCA_036278215.1 Gammaproteobacteria bacterium
ATCGATGGCCGGCATTGCCATCATGACTCCGCTGCTCACCTTTGCCATCGAGCGTCTCGGCTGGCGGGACACCATACTCTGGTTCGCCGTCATTTTCGTGCTGCTGGTCGTGCCGGCGGCGCTGCTCATCATTCGCGACGACGCCCCGGCCGGCACCGACACGCTGCCCGATATCGCCGGGGCAGTATCGCCGGCCGCCGCCCCGGCATTCACCTTTCAGGAAGCGATCAGAACGAGTTCGTTTTGGAAGATCGCCATTGGCATGTTCGCCTGCGGTTTCAGCATGAATCTGCTCGGCACCCACGGTGTGCCCATGCTCACCGATCACGGTTTCGACGTGGTGACCGCAGCCTTCGGCATCGGTCTGATCGGCTTGGTTGCCATTCCCAGCACGTTGGTGTTAGGCCGGTTGGCAGACAGGCTGCCGCGCAAGAACCTGCTGGCGGCGATCTATCTGATCCGCGGGTTTGGTTTCTTCGGTCTGCTGCTGGTCGCTACCGTTGCCGAGCTGTACACGGTCGCCGCTCTTGGCGGTTTCGTCTGGGCCGGCAGCATCGCGCTGTCGTCGGCAATTCTGGCGGATGTGTATGCCATCCGTGCTGTCGGTGTCCTGTACGGCTGGACTTATTTCGGCCACCAGGTTGGCGCCATGATCAGTTCCTGGCTGGGCGGCTGGGGCTTCGAGGCCTTTGGCACCCATTGGGTCGCTTTTGGCAGCTCTGGAGTGCTGCTGTTGCTGGCGAGTGCGGTATCCTTCCGGCTCCCGCTGCAAGGTGCGCCGCCGAGTGTAGCCGGCAACGCCCCACGCGCGCAGACCGCTTCCTGAAGGCGGATAAGCAGCCCGTTGACGCGCGCGCCCTCGGTTGGAGCCTGCGGTTGGAGCCTGATCCGGTCAGCGCGGATTGCTCAGCGTCTGGCCAAGCGGTAGATCCAGAGCAGCAGGATGGCACCGACGATGGCGATCAGGAAACTGCGGAAGTCGAAGCCGCTGACACCGCCAAAGCCCAGGGCGGAGCCGATCAGGCCGCCGACCACGGCTCCCAGGATGCCGAGAATGATGGTGATGATGAAGCCGCCCGGGTCCTTGCCGGGCATGATCGCCTTGGCAATGATGCCGGCGATCAGTCCGAATACTATCCACGCCAGAATTCCCATCGGAATCTCCTTGTGCTGAGCTCGTGGCGCGGCTCCCTTTAATTAATCGAGAGCCGCCGCGTCGGCACAGCGACCATCAGGTCGCTTCCCGGCGCGAGCAGTCGCTGGTTGGAGCGATGCCTGCGCGGGCTACGGCCGGCTTCCCCAAGCTGTTGGGGAGAGTGGAATTGTCTTCAAGCCCGCGGTTCTTCGGCTTGATCAGGGCCGGCAATGCTGCGGATATGCAGGTCGCGCTGGGGAAAGGGAATGCCAATGCCCTGCTCGGCAAGTTTGCGGACGGCGTTGGCATAAAGCGCATGGCGTGTAGGTAAGCGATCGCCGATCTCCTTGACGAAGACGCACAGTTCGAACTCCAGCGCGCTGTCGCTGACTCCCACTACGTACGCGAACGGCTCTGGATCCCGCATTACGCGGGGGTGGGCGGCGGCGCAGTCCAGCAGGATCCGGCGCACTTGGTCCGGGGAGCTGCCGTACGGGGTGCGCAGCTTGATCTTGATGCGGGTCACCGAATCGGTCAGCGTCCAGTTGATCAGCCGGTCCGTGATGAAAGTCTTGTTAGGAATGATCAGTTCCCGCCGGTCCCAGTCGGTGATAGTGGTCGCGCGTATCTGAATGCGAGTGACCCGGCCAGACATATCGTTGACGGTGACGGCGTCGCCGACCCGGATTGGCCGTTCGAACAGCAGGATCAGGCCGGAGATGAAATTGGCGAAGATCTCCTGCAGGCCGAAACCCAGACCGACGCCGAGCGCTGCGATCAGCCACTGCGCTTGGCTCCAGCGCACCCCGAGCAGCGAGATCGCGATCAGCAAGCCGATGGCGACAATCAGATAGCGGCTGATGGTGGTGATGGCGTAACGGTTGCCGGGGTCGACCGCCAAGCGGTGCAGCACCGCAATCTCCAGCACGCCGGGCAGATTACGGGCGGCGATCAGGGTAAAGCCGATCACCACGACAGCCAGCGCAAGGTCGCCGACCGTGACCTGGATCAACGGCGCGCCGGCGCCGCCCGTCGACTCCCATAGCACCACGCCTTCAAGGATATTGAATGCTGGCAGCAGGTCGGACCAGATTAGCCACACCCCCATCAGGGTGATCACCGTGACGGCGACGGTAAACAGTGTTCGGATCTGCTCGTCGGCCGTTGCCAGATTCAGTTCCGCTCTAGTTTTGCCGGCGCCGCGCCCTGGCCGCGCCGGAATCGCCAGGAGTTGCTGCTCGGCAAGGCGTATCCAGCGCAGTAACAGGTTGCCCACGATCATCAGCCCGACCAGCAGCCAGCCGGTGGTGATGAAGCGACTCTCCAGTTGCAACGCGGTGTAGTAGTAACCGTACAACGCCAGCGCCGCCAGTCCTAGCGGAAGCGCGGTCATGGCGACGCGCAGCAAGCGGCGGATGCGCCACCAGCCGCGCCGCCGCTCTCTGGTCCCGGCGCGGGCGAGACGGAAGCGCGGCCGCAGTACCCGCCAGGCGAATATGGCAAGGGCGATCGAGCCGATAGTAAATGCCAGCCGGCCCAGGCTGTCGCGGTGCAGCTCATCGGCCTGGGTTTCAGTCAGGGTGATCAGAAAGCTCACCGGCACCGCGACTGCCAGCAGCCAGGACAGTTGCTGCCGCAAGATGCGGCGCGAAGCCTGGCGCCAGCGGAAATGCACTTGCGCCACGCCATGGTCTCGACACAGCTGGCGGAAGCCCTCGATGATCAGTACGACCAGGGCGGTATTGCGCAAACCTGCTCCCACCCCCTGAGCGAAGCTGCCGCTGGCGGCATTTTGCACCAGCAGGGTTCCGGCAGTGCCGCTGAAGAACGGCCAGGGTAGGGCGAGCAGCAGGGTGTAGCAGAGCGCCTGGACCGTCAGCAGAATGTGGTCACGCTCGGTGCCGACCGGTTCCGCCGCGGCGGCCAGTCGGCGGCGCAGGCGCGACTGGCCGAACACCAGCAGTGTACCGACCAGGACAAGGGCGCCGCTTGCCAGTGGCGCAACGGCCAGCCGCTGCCCCAGGGTGCCGGCAACCGCCGCCCATTGTCCGGGATCGACAAGCCAGACCAAGGAGCGGCCAACATTGACGGCCCAGTGGAAATCCACCAGACGGCTGCTGGCAATCCAAAACAGGTTTTCATCGAGCAGGTCCTGATAAGCCACAGTCTGGGCGGCAAGCTGTTGCTCGATGCGGTTGAGCTCCAGCAATTGATCGGCATACCGGCTGTAGTTGATCGCCACTTTTTGCCGCAGGTCGGCGCGATCAGCCAGCAGCTGCTGCAGACGCTGCGTGATCTGCGGCGTCTGGGCTGGTTCGGGGCGTGGTAGCTGCTCCGCCAGCAAACCCACGATCTGCCGGTCGATGGTTTCGGCAGCTTGTCCTTCCTGCTCCAGTTGGAACTGTCGCAGGCGCAGGTCGGCAATCCGCTGCTGCCGTTCATCCACCCGTTTCGCCACTTGGCTCACCGGCGGCATACTGTGCCGTTCCCGCCGCAGCACATCGCCCAGTGCCTGGCTGAGGCCGGCGATGTCGAGCTGTTGCTCCGTAGTCCGGTAGCGCGCCTGTAGCTGGTCGAGTTGCTGCTGTAACCGCTGCTGATCGGCGGCCGCACCCTCCAATTGCGCGACCAGTTGCGCCAGCTGGTCGCTCAGGGCGGCATTGACGGCCGCCGCCTCCTTCACCACCGGCTGTGCGCCGACGGCTGCCTGAGCAGCCTGCTGCGCCGATTGGGCCGCTTCGGTAAGGCTGTGCTGATTGGCGAGCTCGTCGAGCTCACGCACCTTTTGTGCTTGTGTATTCAGGCGTTGCCGTGCCAGGTCGCGCTGCGCCGTCAGCAGCGCAATGCGGGAATCGTTGCTGAGCAGTTCCTGCTCAAGCGCTCGGATCTGGCCGGTGACGGCCAACCGCGCTGCCTGCTGCGAAGCTAGCCGTGCCTGTTGCAGGCGTTCGTTCTCGCTGGTTGTTGCCGTTGTTTGCAGGCTGCGCTCAATCTCTTGTCGGCGCAGCTTCGCCGTCGCCAGCTCCTCGCGCGCCCGCGTCGGGCGAGCTTGAGCTTGGCGCAGCTGCTCCTCCAGTTCGGTCAATTGGCTCTGCAAGCCGGCGAGCGCGGCCTTTTCCTGCGCCAGCACCTGCTGGATCCGGCCGAGATCCGCGTTGATCAAGCCGGTCTGGGTAGGCGAGGCCGGTAACTCTACGTGCTGTGCCTGCCGCTGCAAGCGGCGAATCTGCTCCGGTGCTTGTTGCACCAGCTGCTCCAGCTCCTGGGTTGTTGCGGCGTAGCCTTTTGCCGCCATCAAACGTTCCAGCGTCACCTGATACAGCTCCAGCAATTGCTTGCGAAGCTCCTCGTCGATCCCGCTGGTGTTTTTCAGCGCGTCGATGCGCTCCTGGATCTGCTCCGTGGTCGGCGTTTCCTGGGTCACCGCTGACGCCCGCGCTACCGGTTGAGCTTGTCCGGCAAGCGCGATGGACAGGAGCAGCAGTGTCAGCAGATGCCGGAACAGGATTGTAGGAAACGTCTTCCGCCGGCGCGGCAATAGGCTGGATGTGGGGATATTGCTTTGTGACATCTTAAGTTCGGGCGCTCTATCACCGGCTGCCGTTGCAGCGCGGCTTGGTAATGGGCGCCGAGCGTGGCTTTACCGACCGCGGATTGGGCGCGGCAATCCCAGGCAGGGCTTTGCCTTACCGCGGGGCTAGAAAGATCTGGGTGAAATAGTAGCGGTCGTCGATTACCCAGACGCCCATCCCGGCGTGGGTAAAGCCAGGTGTGAGAATGTTCATTCGGTGCCCTTCGCTTTGCAGCCAGCCGGCAACGGCTGTCGCAGCCGGGTCGGCCGTGCCGCTATTCATGGCGATGTTTTCGGCAACCTCCCGAAAATCGAGGTTCGCCGCTTGCATACGTTCGACAAAGGTCCGTCCACCAGGTTCCGTGTGCGACAGGATATTGCTCTGCGCCATGCGCCGACTGTGCTCGAGCGCAAGTTTTGCGAGGGCGGGCAGAGGTTGCAGTGCTGGTAGCCCGTGCCTTGCACGGACCGCGTTGACCGCTGCAAACGACCGTGCTGCGACCTGATCGGCGGCGCCATCGGCCAGCGCTGCGGCGCTGGCGCTGAGCGTCACGATCAGTGTGACCAGAACGAGTGAGGGGCTGTATCGCATCGCTTGCCTCGCAGCATCGGTTATTAACGTTGGGGCATCGTCGGATAAATCGCTGTCGCTGCTAGGCGACAGCAAATGCTCGAAAAACGCCTCCCAGGCGTTTGTTTTGCCATGGTCTCGATTTGAACATGGCCCGAACTACCCCTATACCCGTGGCTAACCCCGTGCAGGGCTCGTGCTTGCAGTGGCGACAGCCTGGGGACCTTGAATGTCCGCCAATGGATGGACTTATCACGCAACTAGGAGTTGATGCATGAGGACGAAATATCTCGCATGGATGTTCGTGCCGGCTATGGTGCTTGGACTTGCGGCCTGCGATAACACTGGCGAGCAGGGTGCCGGCACCAGCGGCGGCACGACGAGCTCCGGGACCGACACCACCAGGGCTTCGCCTATGGGTGGGCCGTCCGGTTCGTCTGCCGGCACGGAGAGCCAAAGCAGTTCCGCCGGCGGGTCCTCTGGACAGCAGAGCACTACCACGCCCCCGCCTTCCGGCAGCAGCTCTTCCGGTTGATCGCGTCGCGTTTGCACGCGTAGCCGACGGCGGGTCACCCCCGCCGTCGTTGTTTTCAGGGCCTGATGAATCCGCCGGGGTTTCCGTAAAACGGTAGCTCTGCGGCGACCAAAAGCGAATTGGCCCTGTATCCGAAGCTTTCGCCGCCCTTTTAGCCCGGGCGGTTTTTAAGGTGAAAACGGGCTCTTGAGAGCTGCAGCGAAGAAGGCATGAACCCCGCCCGGGGCATAAGGCCTTAAAAAACAATCCCATGTGTGCTAGGGTGCCGACCCTATACAGCGTTGCGCTGTACGCGACCAATCTGCTTGCAGCAGGCCCGACCGCTTGCTGCCTGCCACTCTAAAGTGCGCCGCTTAAGGCGGTGCTACCGTCGCCTTGCACAGCCGAGAGAGCTATTTGTCTCGTTGTGGCAGTCGGTGTTGGTAACCGACGGACACCCACTCGGCTGGTGCAATAGCCCTTGCCCTCCGCGCCTATCGGCGTGAGGGATTCCCATGGGGCTGCCTGTTCGCTTCCGGTTCGACTCGCAGCCCCCTCCCGTCCTACGGGCGGGTGGGCTGTAAAGCTTGCCTGCCGGCTGGGAGTTCGACACTAAAGAGAAACGTTATGACATTTCGAGTTGCCATTCTTGGCGCCGGCCCCAGCGGCCTGGCGCAGCTGCGTGCTTTTGAAACGGCCCGGCGTGCCGGCGCCAAAATCCCGGAGATTGTCTGCTACGAGAAGCAGAGTGACTGGGGCGGGATGTGGAACTACACCTGGCGCACCGGGCTCGATGCCTACGGTGAGCCGGTGCACGGCAGCATGTACCGCTACCTCTGGTCGAACGGCCCCAAGGAGTGCTTGGAGTTCGCCGACTACAGCTTCGAGGAGCACTTCGGTAAACCGATCGCTTCCTATCCCCCGCGGGCGGTGCTGCGCGACTACATCATGGGCCGGGTCGAGAAGAGCGGGGTGCGTCAGTACATCCAGTTCAATACGGCGGTGCACTGGGTCGCTTACTCTGAGGAAACCGGCAAGTTCACCGTGACCGTGCGGGATCTGAAACAGGACGAGCTGCGTTCGGAAGAGTTCGATTACGTGGTGGTTGCCACCGGACACTTCTCAACGCCGAATGCTCCCTATTTCGAAGGCCTGGAGCAGTTCCCCGGCAGAGTGCTGCATGCCCACGATTTTCGTGATGCTTGCGAATTTGCTGGCAAAAATCTGCTGCTGGTCGGCAGCAGCTATTCCGCCGAGGATATCGGTACCCAGTGCTACAAGTATGGCGCCAAGTCGGTCACCTTCAGCTACCGCAGCCAGCCGATGGGTTTCGACTGGCCGCGGTCGTTCACCGAAAAGCCGTTGCTGACCAAGGTCGAGGGCAAAACGGCGCACTTCAAGGACGGCACGACCCAGGAGGTCGACGCCATTATCCTGTGCACTGGTTACCAGCACCACTTCCCATTCCTGCCGGACGAACTATGTCTGAAGACCCATAACCGTTTGTATCCGGCCGGTCTGTACAAGGGAGTGTTCTGGTTGAGCAATCCGAAGCTGATGTATCTGGGGATGCAGGACCAGTACTACACCTTCAACATGTTCGACGCGCAAGCCTGGTATGCCCGCGATGTCATGCTAGGCCGCATTGCTCTGCCCGACCTGGCAGCCATGACCGCCGATAGCGAAGCATGGCTGCAGCGGGAGGAAGCGACCGCCGATGCTTTCGGAGACATCGACTTCCAGGCCGCCTATGTGCGCGACCTGGTGCAGGCCACCGATTATTCGGGTTTCGATGTAGAAAGGGTGGCCGGACTCTTCAAGCAGTGGCAGCGGGACAAGCGGGCCGACATTCTCGGCTACCGCAACAAGAGCTACCGCTCGACTCTCACCGGCACTCTGGCACCGGTCCATCACACGCCATGGATAGAGGCGATGGACGACTCGCTGGAGGCTTTTTTGAGCGAGCCGGAGCGTAAGCGGAAAACCGCCTAAGCGGCGATTCAAGACCGGCTTGGCTTGCAGTGGCCGGTGACTGCTGAGCAGTTGCCGGCCATTGCGGCCGCCCGGCGGTCAGTGAGCGCGCCGGGGCCGACTTTCCTATGGGATGTTCAGACACGGCACGCTTCCCGTGCCGTGTCTCTGTCCAGGTCGACTACGCCTTGAGTCGATAGCCAGTCCTGAAGATCCAAGCAATTACAGCCAGTGCCAGGATCAAAAACACCAGAATCATGCCTAGGCTGGCGGTCAGGCTGACATCGGCAACCCCATAAAAGCTCCAGCGAAAGCCGCTGATCAGGTAGACCACCGGATTGAACAAGGTGACCTTCTGCCAGAAGGGCGGCAGCATGTCGATGGAGTAGAAGCTGCCGCCGAGGAAGGTCAGCGGGGTGATGATCAGCAGCGGAGCAAGTTGCAGCTTCTCGAAGCCGTCGGCCCAGATGCCGATGATGAAGCCGAGCAAGCTGAACGTCACCGCTGTCAGGACGAGAAAAAGCAGCATCCAGATGGGATGAACAATCTGCAGCGGCACGAACAGACCGGCAGTCGCCAGGATGATCAGGCCGAGCATGATCGACTTGGTGGCGGCAGCGCCGACGTAGCCGAGCACCACCTCGAAATAGGAAACGGGCGCCGACAGCAGCTCGTAGATGGTGCCGGTAAACCGGGGGAAATAAATGCCGAAAGAGGCGTTGGAGACGCTTTGCGTCAGCAGCATCAGCATGATCAGCCCAGGGACAATGAAAGCGCCGTAGCTGACCCCGCCGACCTCGGTGATGCGCGAGCCGATAGCGGAACCGAAGACGACGAAATAAAGCGAAGTGGAGATTACCGGCGAGACGATGCTTTGCAGCAACGTGCGCCAAGTACGCGACATCTCGAACAGATAGATCGCCCGGACTGCGTAGAAATTCATTGCTGTTTCCTCACCAGGCTGACGAAAATCTCTTCCAGCGAGCTTTGTTTGGTCTGCAGGTCCGTGAAGTGGATGCCGGTGGCGTTGAGGTCGTTGAGCAGGGCGGCAATGCCGGTCTGCTCGCTTTGCGCATCGTAGGTGTAAATCAGCTCGCTGCCATCGACAGCGAGCTGCAGCGGGTGCTTTGCCAGCAGCGGCGGAATGCTGGCGAGCGGATTCTGCAGGTGCAGCGTCAGCTGCTTTCTGCCGAGCTTGCGCATCAGCTCGGCTTTCTCTTCCACCAGGACGATCTCGCCCCTGTTGATGACGCCGATCCGGTCAGCCATCTCCTCGGCTTCCTGGATGTAATGGGTGGTGAGGATGATGGTCACGCCGCTGTCCCGCAGCCGTCGCACCAGCTCCCACATCTCCCGCCGCAGCTCGACGTCGACACCGGCGGTCGGCTCGTCGAGGAACAGGATCTGCGGCTCATGCGACAGCGCCTTGGCGATCAGTACCCGGCGCTTCATGCCGCCGGAAAGCGCCATCATTCTGCTGTCCTTCTTGTCCCACAGCGAGAGGTCCTTAAGGATTTTTTCGATATAGGCAGGGTTCGGCGGCTTGCCGAACAGGCCGCGGCTGAAGCTGACGGTAGCCCAGACGGTTTCGAAGGCATCGCTGGTCAGTTCCTGCGGCACCAGTCCTATCCTGGATCTGGCGGCGCGATAGTCGGCAACGATATCGTGGCCATCAGCCAGCACCGTGCCTTCGCTGGCATTGACGATGCCGCAGATGATGCTGATCAGAGTCGTCTTGCCAGCGCCGTTGGGGCCGAGCAGGGCGAATATTTCGCCCCGGTGGATATCGAGGTCGACGCTCTTGAGCGCCTGGAAGCCGGAAGCGTAGGTCTTGGAGAGATTCGAGACGGAAATGACCGACCGCGGGCGCTGTCCCTTGGTCGGAGCAGCGCTGGCCGGGCGGCTGGAGCTGAGTCTTTCTCGTCGAAGCGCACCGTTGATATCTTGATTCATTGGTTCGTGCTCAATGGTTGCGGTGTCCATGGTGTTAATAACGTACAACCTCAACTTAACTTGGGGTCAAGTGGGGGCGGCATGAGAAAAATAGGGCCGGGCTGTGTTCGCAAGGAGATGAGTGTGGGCGAGGTGGCTGCGCGTAGTGGTGTGGCTGTCTCTACCCTGCACTTTTACGAGTCCAAAGGTTTGATCAAGAGCTGGCGCAATCAAGGCAATCAGCGCCGCTACCCGCGCGAGGTACTGCGCCGGGTAGCCATCATCAAGGTCGCCCAGCGTGTCGGGATTCCGCTGGCGACGATTCGCGAGGCTTTGCAGACCTTGCCGGAAGGGCGCACGCCGACGGCGGCAGACTGGAGTAAGTTGTCGGCCCGATGGAAGGCG
>DASULL010000160.1:0-11703 GCA_036278215.1 Gammaproteobacteria bacterium
TACCGGACTCAATCAGCACATTCACGACCTCCAGGAGCGCTACGAATCGATCCGGAGGTATCTTTGACTACGATGAAAAGAAAGGTCGGCTCGAAGAGGTAAACCGCGAACTGGAGCAGCCGGACGTCTGGAACGTGCCGGAACGAGCACAGGCCTTGGGCAGCGAGCGGGCGGCGCTGGAAGATGTTGTCGAAGCGCTTACCAAGCTGGAAGCCGGTTTGACCGATACCGCCGAGTTGCTGGAGCTTGCCCGCGCCGAGGGCGATGACGAGACGATGGCAGCCGTCGCTGCGGACTTGGAAACCTACGAGGCCGAGCTCAGCGCCCTGGAGTTCCGCCGCATGTTTTCCGGCGAGGCCGACAGCAACAACGCCTTCCTCGATATTCAGGCCGGCCAGGGTGGTACCGAGGCGCAAGACTGGGCCAACATCCTGCTGCGCATGTATCTGCGCTGGGGCGAGCATCGCGGTTTCAAAACCGAGCTGGTAGAGGTCTCGGCCGGCGACGTGGCCGGCATCAAGAGCGCGACCGTGAAATTCGATGGCGAATACGCCTATGGCTGGTTGCGCACCGAAACCGGCGTGCACCGGCTGGTGCGCAAGTCGCCGTTCGACTCAGGAAATCGCCGCCATACTTCGTTCGCCGCGGTATTCGTGTCGCCGGAGATCGATGACAACGTCGATATCGAGATCAACCCGGCCGATTTGAAGACCGACGTTTACCGCGCTTCCGGTGCCGGCGGTCAGCACGTCAACCGGACCGAGTCGGCAGTCCGCATTACCCACATGCCGACTGGCATCGTCGTAGCCTGTCAGAGCGACCGCTCGCAGCACAAGAACCGTGCAACCGCGATGAAGCAGCTCAAGGCGAAGCTTTATGAGCTGGAGATGCAGAAGCGGCGGGCCGAGCAGGACAAGCTTGAAGACAGCAAGTCCGATATCGGTTGGGGCAGCCAGATCCGCTCCTATGTGCTCGATCAATCGCGCATCAAGGATCTGCGCACCGGCATCGAGGTTGGTAATACCCAGGCAGTGCTCGACGGCGACCTGGATCAGTTCATCGAGGCCAGCCTGAAGGCGGGCCTGTAAACGGTCGAGATAATGACGGACGAACAACAGCTAGACGAAAACAAGCTGATCGCTCAGCGGCGGGAAAAGCTCGCCGGCCTGCGCGAAACAGGCAGCGCCTTCCCCAATGATTTCCGACGCGACGCTCTGACGGGCGAACTACAGCAGCGCTACGCCGCTTCCAGCGCCGAGCAGCTGGAAGCGGAACCGGTGCGAGTGGCGCTGGCCGGGCGGATGATGGCCAAGCGCATCATGGGCAAGGCCAGCTTCAGCCACATTCAAGACATGTCGGGTCGTATCCAGCTGTTCCTGCGGGGCGACGACCTCCCGGAAGGCGTGTACGACGACTTCAAGACCTGGGACGTCGGCGATATCGTCGGCGCCGAAGGGGTGCTGATGCGTACCAAGACCGGCGAGCTGTCGGTCAAGGTCGAGCAGCTGCGGCTGTTGACCAAATCGCTGCGGCCGCTGCCGGAGAAGTGGCATGGCATCGCCGATCAGGAGATGCGCTATCGCCAGCGCTACCTCGATCTCATCGTCACGGAAGAGGCGCGGCGCACCTTCGTGCTCCGCAGCCGGATCGTCCAGTACATCCGCGACTTCCTGAACGGCAAGGGCTTCCTGGAAGTCGAGACGCCGATGATGCAGCCCATTCCGGGCGGTGCCAGCGCGCGGCCGTTCATCACTCATCACAACGCTTTGGACGCCGACCTGTATTTGCGGGTGGCACCAGAACTCTACCTCAAACGGTTGGTGGTGGGCGGTTTCGAGAAGGTTTACGAGATCAACCGCAACTTCCGTAACGAGGGCGTGTCGACCCGGCACAATCCCGAGTTCACCATGCTGGAGTTCTACCAAGCCTACGCCGACCACCACATGCTGATGGATTTGACCGAAGAGCTCCTGCGCGGGCTGGCGCGCGATATCGTCGGCAGCGAGCGGATCAGCTACCAGGGCGAAGTTTTCGATTTCGGCAAGCCGTTCCAGCGGGTGGGGGTGTTCGACGCCATCCTGCAACACAATCCGGAGATCCGCCGCGACGACCTGGGTACGCTGGAAGCCGCACGGCAGTTGTGCGAACGGCTGAACATCCCGGTCAAGGACAGCTACGGCCTGGGTAAGCTGCAGCTGGAAATATTCGAGAAAACTACCGAGCACAAGCTGCGCGATCCGACCTTTGTCATCGACTATCCGAAGGAGGTCTCGCCACTGGCTCGGGCGAAGGATGACGATCCCTTCCTCACCGATCGCTTCGAGATGTTCATCGGCGGCCGCGAAATCGCCAATGGCTTCGCCGAGCTGAACGATCCCGAGGACCAAGCCGAGCGTTTCCGTCAACAGGCTGCCGAGAAGGCGGCCGGCGATCTGGAGGCGATGTACTACGATGCCGATTACATCCGCGCCCTGGAGTACGGCCTGCCGCCGACCGCAGGCGAGGGGATAGGCATCGACCGCCTGGTCATGTTGCTGACCGACTCAGCCTCCATCCGCGACGTGCTGCTGTTCCCGGCAATGCGGCCGGAGGCGCAGTAGCAGCGGCGTTAGTGCCGCCGCAGAGGGGAAGGTTGACACCGTTTCCAGGGCGCCTAAAGGGGATGCCAACCTTTGGGCGCCCTGGGGGGTTAAAGCCAGTCGCTTATTTTTCCTCTTGCAGATACGGCACCGGCAGCGCCTGAGCGAGGCTGCCGTCGACCTGTAGATCGGGCGCGTCGGCGCGGTCGATCTGCAGTACTGCCAGGGCCTCGCTTTGCCCATCGAGCGATCGTGTTGCCATGACGATCTCACCGGCAAGGCTGCCCTCGGCGGTACGGACGTCTGTGCCCGGCTGCGGCGGCTCGGCCGTCGCTATCTGCAAGCGGTACATGCGGCGCTTGAGATTGCCCAGGTAGTGCATGCGGGCGACGATTTCCTGGCCCGGATAGCAGCCTTTGGTGAAGCTGATGCCGCCGAGTAGGTCGAGGTTGGCCATTTGCGGAATGATGTTCTCAGCTGCGCCGGGCAGGATCTCGGGAACACCCGCGCGGATATCCAGCAAGCGCCAAACCTGTTCGCCGATCTGCGGCAACGGGGCCAGCGCTGCCCAAAGTGCCGCCATGCGTTGCGGCGGCGCCAGCAGGAGCGCGCGCGGCTGGTCGCCACGCAGCCGCACCAGCGCCGTCTCTTCCAGCCAGACACCAGCGTCCGGCTCGGCCGGTAAAACCAGGCCCTGTTCGGCCAATAGTGCCTGCGCCTCGCTGCCGCAAACTCCAAGCGCGGCCCAATGCTCGCTGACATCGGTAAGCGCCACTTTGGAGCGCAGCACGAACATGCGCAGCCGCTTCAGGATCGTGTCGACCAGCGCGGCTGGAAGCAGCAGCAGGTAGCCGTCTTGGTGGCGGACGACGCGGAGCAGAGCGAGCATGCGGCCTTTCGGGTTGCAGTAGGCCGCCAGCCTGCTGTCGCCGTTGGCTAGAGAGAGGATGTCGTTGCTTAGCTGGCTTTGCAGGAAGGTGGCGGCATCGGCTCCGGAGGCCTCGATGACGCCCAAGGAGGGTCGGGGGGCAATCGCGCTACCGGCGAGAGCATGTCCGATCTCGATTGCCGGTTCGGCAAAGCCGAGCAGCTCGTTGCTTTGCCAGTGTGCGGCCGTATCATCCAGAAGTTGGCGCCAAACCGTAGGCATCGGTGTCCTCCTAAAGCAAAATGCATGCGGTGTGCGATAATGCCGGATCTTTCCTGGCAAAGGTATTTTTCCAATGGACGACCAGCGTAAGACGACCACGGACGAGGCGCCAGTCAACCAGACCGAAACCGACGCCAAGCCCGGCGCGCCGGTACTGCCGAAAGAGATCGGCGGACGAGAAGGGTTGGAGCCGACGCGCTACGGCGATTGGGAGAAAAACGGTCGCTGTATCGACTTCTGATCCCCGTTCCCCCATCACGGGCCAAGTGCCCGCAAGCCGGAGCGGCTTGCACGAAACGGCATGAGGGTTTAGTTTATCGCCCCGTTCGAATACGGGTGCCAGCGTGGAGCGCTTCAGAAAATGCAGAGCGATAATCGGCCGCTTTCCCCTCACTTGCAGATTTATAAGCCGCAGTGGACGTGGATACCGTCCATCCTGTTCCGTATCAGCGGTGGTGCCCTTGCTGTCGGCAGCCTGCTGCTGGTCTATTGGCTGATCGCCCTGGCCAGCGGCCCCAGCGCCTTCTCCACGGCGCAGGCTGTTCTGGGCAGCGTCATCGGTCAGATCATCTTGTTCGGCTTCACCCTGGCGCTGATGTATCACCTGCTCGGCGGTATCCGCCATCTGCTCTGGGATGCCGGGCTAGGTTTCGAAGTGCCCACGGCTGAGCGTTGGGCCAAACTGATCGTTGCCGGTTCCATCATCCTGACGATTCTGATCTGGATCATCGCTTACGCGGTTTAGGGGGCTGCATGAAATTCCGCACACCACTTGCCCAGGCCAAGGGGCTGGGCTCCGCCAAATCCGGCGTCGATCACTGGCTGGCCCAGCGCGTTGCCGCCGCCGCGCTGGTGCCGCTGGTCATTTGGTTGGTCTTCGGCCTGGTTCGTCATGCTGGGGCTGATTTCGAGGCGGCGCGTGCCTGGGTGGGGCAGCCTGTCAACGCCGTGCTCATGATCCTGTTGCTGGGCGCGATGTTTCACCACGCGCAGCTCGGTATGCAGGTGATTTACGAAGATTACATCCACACCGAGTGGCTGAAGATCACCAGTATCTATTTAACCAAATTCGCCGCCTATCTCCTGGCCGCAGCTGCCATATTCGCGGTCCTGAAGGTTGCGTTCGGGGGATAAGCAATGAGCAACAGTTACAAGATCATCGACCATAACTACGATGTCGTCGTCGTCGGTGCCGGCGGTGCCGGTCTGCGCGCTACCTTCGGCATGGCGCTGGAAGGCCTGAAGACGGCCTGCATCACCAAAGTGTTTCCGACCCGCTCGCACACGGTTGCAGCTCAGGGTGGTATTTCCGCCGCGCTCGGTAACATGGGCGAGGACGATTGGCGCTGGCACATGTACGACACCGTAAAGGGTTCGGACTGGCTCGGCGACCAGGATGCGATCGAATACATGTGCCGCGAGGCGGTGCCGGCCATTCTGGAACTGGAACATTACGGCGTGCCGTTTTCCCGTACCGAGGAAGGCAAGATCTACCAGCGGCCGTTCGGCGGCATGACCACGCACTTCGGCAAGGGCACCGCCCAGCGCACCTGTGCTGCTGCCGACCGCACCGGCCACGCGATCCTGCATACCCTGTATCAGCAGTCGCTGGCACACAATGCGGAGTTCTTCATCGAGTACTTCGCCATCGACCTGATCATGGATCAGCACGGTGCTTGCCGCGGCGTGATCGCCATGAACATGGCCGACGGCACCATCCACCGTTTCCGCTCGCACATCGTCTGCATGGCGACCGGCGGCTACGGACGCTCCTACTTCTCCTGCACCTCAGCTCATACCTGCACCGGCGACGGTAACGGCATGGCGCTGCGCGCCGGCCTGGCGCTGCAGGACATGGAGTTCGTGCAGTTCCATCCGACCGGTATCTACGGCGCTGGCTGCCTCATCACCGAGGGTGTCCGCGGCGAGGGTGGTTACCTCACCAACTCGGAAGGCGAGCGCTTCATGGAGCGTTACGCGCCGAACGCCAAGGATCTCGCTTCCCGCGACGTGGTGTCCCGCTCCATGACCATCGAGATCAATGAAGGTCGTGGCGTCGGTCCGCACAAGGATCACATTTACTTGCACCTGGAGCACCTGGGTGCCGATGTGATCCACGAGCGCCTGCCGGGCATCGCCGAGAGCGCCCGGGTGTTTGCCGGCGTCGATGTCACCAAGGAGCCGATTCCAGTTCTGCCGACCGTGCACTACAACATGGGCGGCATCCCGACCAACTACCATGGTGAAGTGGTCACTCTGAAGGACGGCAACCCCGACCACGTGGTGCCGGGACTGATGGCCATCGGTGAGGCTGGCTGTGTGTCGGTGCACGGTGCCAACCGGTTGGGCTCGAACTCGCTGCTGGATCTGGTGGTCTTTGGCCGCGCCGCCGCCAAGCGCGCCGCCGCGCTGCTGAAATCCGAGGGGCGGACCCACAAGCCGCTGCCGGAAGATTCCGCCGACCTGGCGCTGTCGCGGCTGGATCGGCTGCGCCATGCCAAAGGCGACCTGTCGACCGCCGAAATTCGGCTCGACATGCAGCGCACCATGCAGAGCTATGCTGCCGTGTTCCGCACCGGCGAAACCCTGGCAGAAGGGTGCGCCAAGATGGAGCAGGTGTACGCTTCCTTTGCCAACGTCGGTATCAAGGACCGCAGCCTCATCTGGAACAGTGATCTGATCGAGACCCTGGAGCTGGAAAACCTGCTCGGCTCGGCAATCACCACGATCCAGGGTGCGCTCAACCGCACCGAGAGCCGCGGCGCCCATGCGCGCGAGGACTACCCCGAGCGCGACGACGCCAACTGGATGAAGCACACGTTGGCGTGGATGGATGCACAGGGCAAGGTAAAGCTCGATTCCCGGCCGGTGCACACTTACACGCTCACCGACGAAGTGCAGTACATCGAGCCGCAGCCGCGCGTCTACTGAGGCGCGGCGCAACGAGACGAGGCGAACACCAATGGCTCTGATCTCTCTTCCAGCCAATTCCCGAGTGACCGAGGGCGAGACTTTCAAAGCGCCCGCCGGTGCGAAGAACATCAAGCGGTTCAAGGTCTATCGCTGGGATCCGGATACCGGCAAGAACCCGCGACTGGACACCTACGAGGTGGATCTGGACAGCTGCGGACCGATGGTTCTTGATGCCCTCATCAAGATCAAGAACGAAGTCGACTCGACCCTGACCTTCCGTCGCTCCTGCCGCGAGGGTATTTGTGGCTCCTGCGCGATGAACATCGACGGCAGCAACACCCTGGCCTGCACCAAGGCGATTCATGACGTCAGCGGCGACGTGCGGGTATATCCGCTGCCGCATATGCCGGTCATCAAGGATCTGGTCCCGGACCTGACCCACTTCTACGCCCAGTACGCTTCCATCCGGCCGTGGCTACGCACCCAAAGCGCAGCCCCGGATCGCGAGCGGCTGCAGTCGAAGGAAGACCGCGCCAAGCTGGACGGCCTGTACGAGTGCATCCTCTGCGCCTGCTGCTCGACCGCTTGCCCCAGCTACTGGTGGAACAGCGACCGTTACCTCGGCCCGGCCATCCTGTTGCAGGCCTACCGCTGGATCGTGGATTCTCGCGACGAGGACACCGGGGCGCGACTGGACGATCTGGAAGATCCGTTCAAGCTGTATCGCTGCCACACCATCATGAACTGCGCCAAGACCTGCCCCAAGGGTCTGAACCCGGCCAAAGCGATCGCCGAGATCAAAAAGCTGCTGGTGGCCCGGCGCTAAGCCGGGCCAGGGTGCTGTTGCATGAGCAGGGACAGCGGCAGGTTGGCTTGGCGGTGCCGACGCGGCACGCGCGAACTGGACTTGATCCTGGGGCGGTTCCTCGAGCGGGGGTACAGCGAGCTCGATGTCCGCCAGCGGGAGCTGTTCGAGCGGCTGCTCGACTGTGAGGATGATCGCTTGCAGCTCTGGCTGCTAAGCAGCGAAGAGCCCGCCGATGCCGAGCTCGCCGAGATCGTCGAGATCGTCCGCCAGCCTCGTTGAGGCGAGGCTGGTTCGCTCCCGCTTGCTGACGGCGGCAGCTGCCGCCGTTCACATTGCAGCCGCTTTGCCAGCCGTTCTTCTGCCGCTTCCGTCTTACGCCGCCATCAGTTGGTTGGCGCTTCTGGCTGGCTCGCTGGGCTGGCGCCTGTTGCGTTCCCCGATAACTTTCATACGTCTGCTGCCAGATGGCCGCTGGCGGCTGACCTTGGCTGATCGACAACTCGATGCCGAGCTACGGGACTGGTTCGCTCATCCCTGGATTTGTGTCGCTCTCTTCCAGGCCGGCTGGCGCTTCCGGCGAGCGGTCGCGGTACCATTCTGGCTGGTCGAGCCGGAGGCGCATCGGCGCCTGCGGGCGGCGCTGCGAGCGTCCGGCGAAGGCGGTCGCTGAATCTCGGTGCCTTCCAATGCGGGTGCAAACCCGTTCGCTGAAGCAGAAATTTTTGGCGGAGCAGGCTATTAGCGCTGCCCGGCAATGCCATGCTGTAGGTAAGGCCGGATTGGTGGCGGTGTCAGTACGGTTGGGACGCCCTCCAGTGCCGGATTCGCTTTCGGGTAGTCCAGGGTGAAGTGCAGGCCTCGGCTCTCCCGGCGGGCTTGCGCACTCAGGATGATTGTTTCGGCGACTGTAGCGAGGTTGCGTAATTCCAGCAGATCGCCGGTAACGCGGAAGTTGCCGTAGTACTCGCGGATTTCCATCTGCAGCAGATCGATCCGCCGTTTTGCCCGCTGCAGGCGCTTGTTCGTCCGAACAATCCCCACATAGTCCCACATGAACCGGCGCAGCTCGTCCCAGTTGTGGCTGACCACAACCTGCTCATCGGAATCGGTTACGCGACTGTCGTCCCACGGTGGCAGCGGCGGAGGGGGTGGTACTTCAGCAGCATGCAGCAGGATGTGCTCGGCTGCGGCGGTGGCGAAGACCAGGCACTCCAGCAGCGAGTTGCTTGCCAGCCGATTCGCGCCATGCAACCCGGTGTACGCCACTTCGCCGATGGCGTACAAGCCAGGCAGATCGGTGCGGCCATGCAGATCGGTCAGCACGCCGCCGCAGGTGTAGTGCGCTGCCGGTACCACCGGCAGCGGTTGCCGGGTCATGTCATAGCCGAGCTCCAGGCAGCGCTGATAGATGGTGGGGAAATGGCTTTTTATGAAATTGGCCGGCTTGTGGCTGATGTCGAGCAGAACGTGATCGGCGCCGAGGCGCTTCATTTCGTGGTCGATAGCGCGGGCGACGATATCCCGCGGTGCCAGCTCGGCACGCTCATCGAAGTGATGCATGAAGCGGTCGCCGTTCGGCAGCCGCAGCAGGCCGCCTTCGCCGCGCACCGCCTCGCTGATGAGAAAAGATTTGGCTTGCGGATGATACAGACAGGTTGGATGAAACTGGTTGAACTCCATGTTGGCGACCCGGCAGCCGGCACGCCACGCCATCGCGACACCGTCTCCGGTGGCACCATCCGGGTTGCTGGTGTAGAGGTACACCTTGCTGGCGCCACCGGTAGCGAGGATTACATGACGAGCCGACAGGACACGAACCTCGTCGTTGGCGAGGTCGAGCACGTAGGCGCCCAGACAGCGATCCGGCGTTTGCCCCAGTTTGGCAGCGGTGATCAGATCGATCGCCGCGTAGTATTCCAGCACATCGATGTTGTCGCGTTGTCGGACCAGTTCCGCCAGCGTGGTCTCGACCGCTCGGCCGGTTGCGTCGGCCGCGTGGACTATGCGGCGATGGCTGTGACCGCCTTCCCGGGTGAGATGCAGAACTTCACTGCCGTCTTCGTTGGAAGCGGTGGAAAACGCCACGCCTTGCTCCATCAGCCAGCGGATGCTGGCGGCGGCGCGCTCGGCGACGAACCGGGCGGTGATCGGACTGCTAAGCCCGGCGCCGGCGCTCAGGGTGTCGTTGACATGCGCATCGACGCTGTCGCTATCGTCGAGCACGGCGGCGATGCCGCCTTGAGCGTACAGGCTGGCTCCCTCTGTCATCGCCCCTTTGGAGAGCACGGCAATGCGACTGGTAATGGGCAGCCGCAACGCGAGGCTCAGGCCCGCGGCACCACTGCCAATGATCAGTGCATCGTAAGTTGCTGTGCTTTGGTCCATTCGGTTGCGCCTGTCAGGACGGATCGGATACTCTCGATTGCCTTTGCCGGCGCGGGGTGTGCAGCCTACCGAGGCATATGCGAGCATACTGAGTGCGCTGGGAGCGAGCGACAAGAATTTCACATGACGTCTGCAAAAGCCGCCGTACTATACCTTCACCGTTTCCGGGGATGTGGACCTGGCATGAGCCGGGCTATCTACGGGCCCGACAGCGCCTGCGGATCGGACCACTATGAGTGACAAAATGAGTCCGGCCGCAGTCGACCAGGAGCTGGTCAAGCGTGTTCAAGCGGGCGACAAGGGCGCGTTCGACATCCTGGTGCTGAAGTATCAGAACCGGCTCGTGAAGCTGATTACCCGTTACGTCCGTGACCCTGTCGAAGCGCTCGATGTTGCTCAGGAGACCTTTATTAAGGCCTACCGGGCGCTGCCGAACTTCCGTAGCGAGAGCAGTTTCTATACCTGGCTGTATCGAATCGGTGTCAATACCGCCAAGAATTATCTGGTGGCCCAGGGTCGGCGGCCGCCGGAAAACGACATCGATGCGCAGGATGCGGAACAATATGACTACGAGTCGAGACTAAAGGACCAGGAGACCCCGGAAGGGATCGTCGAGCGTGATGAGGTCGCACGGACTATCGTCGAAGCAATCGACGCATTGCCGGAGGATCTTCGCACCGCGATCACTCTGCGCGAACTTGAGGGTTTGAGTTACGAGGAGATCGCCCAGGCGATGGAGTGCCCTGTAGGTACCGTTCGCTCCCGGATTTTCCGGGCGCGCGACGCTATCGACAAGAAACTTAGGCCGCTGATTGGGCCAACCGGAAGGTGAGTCGTTATGAGCAACGAGGCATTTAAAACGCAGTTATCAGCGCTGGTCGATGATGAAGTGCGTCCGCATGAGATACCGTTCCTGGCTCGTCGGCTGAGCCGCGATCCGGAAGCAATCGAGCAGCTGGGTAGTTATTTCATGATCGGCGATGCGATCAGGCGCCAGTTGCCGGAAGTGATGGACACCCGGTTGGTGGATAGAGTGCGAGCTGCCTTGGAAGCCGAGCCGGCGTTCCAGCTGCAAGCGGCGGCCGAGCCAGCTCTTGCGCGGCGACTGTTACGGCCGCTGGCTGGGCTTGGAGTGGCGGCCTCGGTCGCTATGGTGGCCGTTTCCTACTGGTCCGAGTCAGACTCCGTCACCAAGACTCAACAACCGTCAGGGCTGGTCGCCGCCACGCCTCAGATGGTCACGCCTCAGCCTGTTCAGGCCATGCCTCTAACACCTCAGCCCCAGAATCAGTGGAATCGCTTGGATCCGGAAGTTCAGAAGCGACTACAGGGCTATCTGGTGAATCACAGCGAACATGCTTCCACCGGCCAGCTGGGCGGGGTGCTGAACTATGTCCGTATCGCCGGACAGCAGCAAGCACGTGACTGAGCAGCGGCGTTTCCATACAGCAGCGGCGCTGCTGATCGGGTTGTTAAGCTGCCTGCTGCACGCAGTGGCGGCCGCGGAACCCAATGAGGCGGCCAGTTGGCTGGAGAAGATGTCGGAGGCCGCTCGTACGCTTAATTACGAGGGGGTATTCGTCTACCAGCACCAGGGCGGGCTGGAGGCAATGCGCATCGTCCACCGCGTCGATGGTGGCGGCATCAGCGAACGCCTTTACTCACTCACCGGCACGGCCCGCGAGATCGTGCGTGACAATGAGAAAGTTACCTGCATTCTTCCCGACAGCCGCTCCGTTCTTGTTGATCGCCGCTCAACCAGCAACCCTCTGACCCAGTTGGTGCCGCGAGACGTGGAGAGCCTCTCGCGCAGCTACACGCTGCGGATAGGGGAAGAGGGGCGGGTAGCTGATCGGGCTGCCGTCAAC
>DASULL010000161.1:0-12288 GCA_036278215.1 Gammaproteobacteria bacterium
GGGAAACCCGGCGTATCCTCGGCGAGTACTATCTCACCGCCAGCGATCTGCTTGCCGCCCGTAAGTTCGACGACGCCATCGCCCGTGGTTCTTATCCGGTCGACATCCACAACCCCGACGGCAAAGGCACCATCCTCAAGCGGTTGCCGCCGGACCAGGCCTACGACATCCCGCTGCGCGCTCTGATCCCGCGCGATCTCGACAACCTGCTGGTCGCCGGCCGCTGTATCTCCGGCAGCCACGAGGCGCATTCCTCCTACCGGGTGATGCCGATTGCCATGGCCACCGGGCAGGCGGCCGGAGTTTGCGCAGCGCTCGCTGCCAAACGTCATTTATCGACGCGAGCAGTGCCGGCGGCCGATGTCCAGCAATTGCTGCTCCAGCAGGGAGCCAATCTTGGCGAGCAGGCCGCCTCGCGCCGGCACGCATAACAATATGCATTTTCGGCAATAGACGGCTCGCTTCCGGTCGCGTACCCTGCCGCCCTCGTACGAGGGCCGCATGAACTACCGCCACATTTACCACGCCGGCAACTTCGCCGATGTCGTCAAGCACGTCGTCTTACTGACTCTGCTGCAATACCTGCACAAGAAACCGCAGCCGTTTTGTTACCTCGATACTCACGCCGGTATCGGTCGCTACCCGCTGGACAGCGTGGAAGCGCAAAAAACTCTGGAATACCACCAGGGTGTAGAGCGACTCTATACGGCGACCGGCCTGCCGCAGGAAATCGCCGACTACATCGAGCGGGTGCGCGGATCCGACCCCGCCAACAGCACCGACCATCTGGCGGTCTACCCTGGCTCGCCGCTGCTGGCGCGCAGCCTGCTGCGGCCGCAGGATCGGGCCGTCTTGATGGAACTGCATCCCAGCGACGCCGCCAGCCTGAAAGCCCTTTTTCGCGGCGATCGGCAAGTGGCGGTGCATGCAACTGACGGCTATCAGGGATTGAAGGCCTTTCTGCCGCCGCCGGAGCGGCGCGGGCTGGTACTGATCGATCCGCCGTTCGAGGCAGTCAACGAGTTCGAGCGCTTGGTCGACGGCTTGCGCGAAGCGACCCGCCGCTGGCCGACCGGGATGTACGCCGTTTGGTATCCGATCAAGGATCGCCGCGACACTTACCGCTTTGAAGCCGCCCTAAAGAAAATCGCCCTGCCGAAGCTGCTGCTGGCCGAGCTCTGCCTATTCCCGGACGATCTGCCGAACCGCTTCAACGGCTGCGGCATGGTGATTGTGAATCCCCCCTGGCAGCACGACCTGCTGCTGCAAAGGCTGCTACCCATCCTCGCCGCCCATCTGGCGGAGCCCGGTCATGCCCGTTATCGGGTCGAATGGCTGACCGCCACCTGAGATAAAACCAATCTAAGGGATTTTCCTAATCTAGGCCCAGGAAGTTCCTAGTATCTGCTAAAGCTTGAAGCGGAAAATTGAGACTTGTGCACCCTGCCTCCGCAACCCCGTCACAGCGCTTGCCCTACCACTACCCGTAATCTTTTTCTGACGGCAGTCACCCGGATGTGGATGCCTTCAAAAATAACAAGCGTGAGTCATGTTGCGAGAAATAAAATGGGTGAGCCAGATGGAGGGAGAACCACTCCGCCGCTGGTTTTCCAATCACAGCCTCGATCTGATCGTCTGGCAGAGCGATAGCGACGTCGTCGGCTTCCAGCTCTGCTACGACAAGACCCGTGAGGAACGAGTGTTGATCTGGCAATCGACGGACGGCTATAGCCATACCCGGGTCGACCTCGGTGAGTGCCGGCCGGGTCGACACAAGGCGGCGCCGCTCCTGATACCAGACGCTAACTTCGATGCTAACCAAGTCATCCGCGAATTTATCGACACGGCGGCAGCCATCGAGCCGGAAATATTCGATTTCGTCTATACCAAACTGCTGGAATACGAACCAACCGAATAATTAATCTGCAAGCGGCTGCAGGATCTTTCGTTATCATTAAAGCGAACGAGAAAATCCGGAAGGCAGGAACAACAAGATGCGTATTCCAGCGCTCGTCTTTGCCAGTCTTTTCGGCGTCACTCTCTATGGTTGCGATTTAGAGGATAGCTGGTTTGGCATCGGCAAGCCGAACAACGGCCGGCTTACTCTGGGCGTTACCGATGCCCCGGCGGATCAGTTAGCGAAGGTAGTCATCACCTTCAACGGCGTTATCTTTCAGAGCGAAAGTGGAGAGCGGCGGCGCTTCGACTTCGATCCGCCGAAACAAGTGGATCTGCTTAAGCAGCAGGGGAAGCGGGAACTGCTGCTGGACGACGTTTTTCTGGAAGCTGGGCGCTATCGCTTCATTCAGTTGCTGATCAGCACTGGCGGGAACAACTCCTACGTCGTCCTGGCGCTGGATGAGGCTTCCCGATTCCCTCTTTTTCTGGCAGATGATGGCGAGCCGTTCGGTGTCAGCGCCGACTTCACCATGCCTGATCGCGGCAAGCTGGACCTGACCATCGACATCGACCTGCGCCGCGGCCTGGACGGCGCTCCCAGCGTTGGCTCATTCTCGATCCGGCCGGCCATGCGACTGGTCGATACCGACGCCAGCGGCACGATTGCCGGCGCTGTGGCGGCGAGGCTGCTTAGGAGTGACTGCGCAAGGCGGGAAGGTCGCTTCGTCTACATTTTTGCCGGGCATGTAGCGGAAGCTAGCGACATGCGCCGCGGTGGAGTCGGCCCGCTGGTCACGGCTCCAATGACCCAGGCCGCCGCCGGCAGCGACGCCAGCTACCGGGCGGCCTTCTTACCCGCCGGCCGCTACACTCTCGCTTATACCTGCCAGGGTGACGTAGACCAGCCATTAACAGAGGAAAGAATTCCGTTTTCGCCGCTCATCAACGCCACCGTGGCTGCTGGCGCCGCCACGACAGCGAACTTCACTCGCTAAGCCCTGGCTCCCCCTGCCCGCTTGAGCCGAGAGCGCGAGAACTAACAGCCGGGGGCCCGGCAACGCCGTCGTCAATGAAGTCGCCCGGTCCCCACCAGCTGCCGCCGCCAGTAAGGGTGATCCAGCGCCACCACCTCGACCCGCTTGCCGGAAGATGGTGCATGCACGAAGCGGCCGTCGCCGGCATACAAGCCAACATGTGATACCTTGCCAGCGATACGGAAAAACAGCAGGTCGCCCGGTTGCAGCGCGGTCGGTGATACCGGCCTTGCCTGGCGGAACTGCGACTCGGTGGTGCGCGGCACGCTGATCCCGGCTTCGCGGTGGGCGAAATGCACTAATCCGCTGCAGTCGAACCCGGACGGGCCGCTGCCACCGTAGCGATACGGCTTGCCGTTCATCGCCAGGGCTCGCGCCGCGATCTGCTCACCTGAGCTGGCCGTATTCGCCGGCCGCGATGCCGTGGCGGCGCAACCGCCAGCCATTGCCAACGCCAGCAATAGGAAAACGGCCAAAAAGACCTGATTTCTATGCCGAATCAGCATGCTCGCTCCATATTTCTAAGCATTATCATCCCGATATATGAACATGGACCTGCTATCCAAAGCTAAGCTATCCCGTTTATCTGAAGCGCCTGCGCCAGGCCGGCCCACAGATCATTGCACCTTTTCAACCTAAACCAGGCCCTTAACCATGACCGATTTACCACATCTGACAGAATCTGGCACCGCCCACATGGTCGACATCGGCGACAAAGCCACTACCCGGCGCGTCGCCATTGCCGAAGGCTATATTGAAATGTCGCCAAAGGCGCTCGCTGCGTTGCAGGCCGGCGAACTGAAAAAAGGCGATGCCCTCGGCTCTGCCCGTATCGCCGGCATCATGGCCGCCAAGCGCACCTCGGACCTGATTCCACTGTGTCATCCGGTTGCGCTTACCCATCTGGAAGTCGAGCTGGAGCCGGTAACGGAACGCTCTGCCGTCCGCTGCCGCGCACTTGCCGAGACGGTCGAGCGCACCGGCGTGGAAATGGAAGCCCTGACCGCCGTCCAGGTCGCTCTGCTGACCGTCTACGATATGTGCAAAGCGGTCGACAAGGGCATGCGCATCACCGACGTGGTGTTGATTCACAAGCGCGGCGGCCGCTCGGGCGAGTGGAACCGGGAGTAAAAGCCTTCACCACAGAGAGCACGGAGGAAGACGGGGAGATTAACCACCAAGACACCAAGGACACGAAGCGACACAAAGGAAGAAGGTTTTACTTTGTGTGCTTTGTGCCTTGGTGGTAATGCCTTTTCTCTTCTCTGTGCCCTTTGCGTTGAGTCTTCTACTCCCCCCGCAGCGCGTTGATCTTCGCCGCCAGGATGAAATCGTTCTCGTGCAGGCCGCCGATTTTGTGGGTGAAGATTTCGACCGTGACATAGCCCCAGCCGAACTTGATGTCCGGATGGTGCCCTTCTTCTTCGGCTACCCGGCCGATCTCGTTGACGAACGCCAGTGCGTCGGCAAAGTCCTTGGCATCGAAGCAGCGGACGATGCGCTTGGCCGAGTCGGCCAACTGCCAATGCGGTACCTCCCGCAGCATTGCTTCCGCCTGCTGATAACTCAGGGGTTCCACCCCTCCCTGACAGGGCGTGCAGGTCTTGGCTGTAAGCGACATGAACTCCTCCTTGGTTCCATTCCCCGATCGGTGAGCTGGTTTTATAACGTTGCGGCTATGAAGGGACTTTAGCAGTGTAAACCGGGCGCGCCGTTCGGCTACAGAGCATCATTCCTCGCGTTTGGCCGCCTCCCACAAGGCGTCCATCTCCGCCAGCGTCGCCTCCGACGGCAACCGATCCTGCTTTGCCAGCTCCGCCTCGATATAGCGAAACCGTCGCTCGAACTTGGCGTTGGTCCGCCGCAAGGCAGCTTCAGGGTCGATTTTCAGGTGACGGGCCAGGTTGGCGACGACGAACAGCAGATCGCCCAACTCGCCCTCCATCCGCTCAGGATCGGCACCCTCTTCCAGTTCCTCGCGCAACTCCCGGATTTCTTCATCGAGCTTGTCGAACACCGGACCAACTTCATCCCAGTCGAAGCCGACCCGCGCCGCCCGTCGCTGCAGCTTGACCGCCCGCGTCAGCCCCGGCAGCCCGATACCGACCCCCGCCAGCGCGCTTACCGGACCGGCGCCGGCCTTCTGCTGGCGCTCTTCCGCCTTGATCGCTTCCCAGCTTCTGGTCTGGGTGTCGGCATCGCTGATCTCGGCATCGCCAAATACATGTGGATGCCGGCGCACCAGCTTCTCCACGACCGCTTCGGTTACCGCATCGAAGTCGAACGCGCCAAGCTCTTCCGCCATCTGCGCATGGAACACCACCTGGAACAGCAGATCGCCAAGTTCGTCCTTGAGCTGAACCAGATCGTCTTGCTCTATCGCCTCGGCGACCTCGTAAGCTTCCTCGATGGTGTACGGCGCAATGGTCCGGAAATTCTGCTGCAAGTCCCAGGGGCAGCCATGTTCAGGATCGCGGAGCTGCCGCATGATCTCGCGCAGTCGGCCGGTTGAAGTCATAAATTCCTCGTCTTCGACGCCCGCCGCTGCCCGGTTGACAATTCGGCGGCGGTTTACCTACTGTCCGCGAACCGCGCTGCATCGACGTAGCCGCGATTCGCAAGCAACAATATTGGAGATTCCATGGGTCTGCCAAAAATCCTGCAAGACAACCTCCGCCTGCCGGTCATCGGCTCGCCCCTGTTCATCGTGTCTAACCCGGACCTGGTTATCGCCCAGTGCAAGGCTGGCATCGTCGGCTCCTTTCCGGCGCTGAATGCACGGCCGGCGGAAGAACTCGAGGTTTGGCTGCAGCGTATCACCACGGAACTGGCCGATTACAAAGCGGCCAACC
Organism: Gammaproteobacteria bacterium; assembly: GCA_036278215.1. GTDB lineage: Bacteria > Pseudomonadota > Gammaproteobacteria > Nitrococcales > AK92 > JAAYIK01. The sequence continues at coordinate 5,786 of DASULL010000161.1, forward strand.
CGGACCGCAAGGTAGCACCGTTCGCCGTCAACCAGATCGTCCACCACTCCAACGACCGGTTGGAGCACGATCTGGAGATGTGCGTTAAATATCAGGTGCCCATCACCATCACCAGCCTGCGGGCACCAAACGAAGCCGTGGCGGCAATCCACTCCTACGGCGGCCTGGTATTCCACGACGTCATCAACGTGCGCCACGCCGAGAAAGCCCTGGAAGCCGGTGTCGATGGCCTGATCCTGGTCTGCGCCGGCGCCGGCGGCCACGCCGGAACTTACAGCCCATTCGCCCTGGTTTCTGAAATTCGCCGCTTCTACGATGGCCCCCTCATTCTCTCCGGCGCCATTACCAAGGGCGAGCACATCCTCGCGGCGCAAAGCATGGGAGCGGACTTGGCCTATATGGGCACCCGCTTCATCGCCACGACCGAAGCCAACGCGCCGGAAGTCTATAAGGAGACCATCGTCGAGGCCAGCGCCAAAGACATCGTCTACACCAATCTGTTCTCCGGGGTACACGGCAACTACCTGCGGCAGAGCATCGTTGCCGCCGGCCTGGACCCGGACAACCTGCCGGAAGCCGACAAGAGCAAAATGAGCTTTGGCTCGGGCGGCAGCAGCAGAGCTAAAACCTGGCGCGACATCTGGGGCGCCGGCCAAGGCGTTGGCAATATCCACGATGTGCTGCCGACGGCCGAGGTTGTCGACCGGCTCGCGCTGGAATATCACTCGGCAGCGGAGCGACTGCAGGCGAAGCGCTTCTAGGCGGGGTAGAGGAACTCACCACAAAGGCACAAAGTACACAAAGGAACACAAAGTTAAAGATTCTCCTTGGTGCCGCTTCGTGACCTTCGTGTCTTTGTGGTTATTCCCCGTCTTTCTCCTGATCCGGAATGTCGCGGCAAGTTGCCGGGTCAGGGAAGCCCATGAACAGCTCCATGACGCACGCCAGCCAGCGCATGCTGCCGGCGGCTTCTGGATCGACGTCGGGCAGGCCGCGGCGAGCGGCTAGTATCGATTCGACGCCGAGCTGCAGGTAGGTCATACCGAGGTTATGGCGCGCCCGGGCAAGCTGGGGATCGCGCTTCAGGGCCTCGCGATAGGCGGCAGCGGCCGGCTCCAACTCGTTTTTATCGGCATACAGGTTGCCGAGCCGGAACCAGTCTTCAGCCCGTGCCTGCGGACTGGCAGTGAGGCGCTGGTACAGGGCCTCCGCTTCCGGGCGCTGCTCGTGGTATGCGGCTTCCGCTTCGGCCCGGAGGTTTTCGTCGGCGAAAGGCCGGGTCGCACAGCCGGCCAGCGCCAGCATAGTCAGCAAAATCGCCACTGCCACTTTTCTCGGCACGTCCAAGCACCTCGTTTGCAAGCCATTATCGATGGCACGATTGGGTTTGAGCCGAGGGTCTTATATCATGGGGTCCTTCGGCCCGCATCGGGTCTCATCGAACCGCACATGAGCAGCATCAATCCCATCAAACGTCGTTCTTGCGTTCCCGTAAGCATCGGCCGCGTCACCGTCGGTGGCGAGGCGCCGGTGGTCGTGCAGTCGATGACCAACACCGACACCGCCGACGATGTCGCCACCGCCGTGCAGGTAGCCCAGTTGGCGCGCGCCGGTTCGGAGATCGTCCGGATCACGGTCAATACCGAGGAGGCCGCCGCCGCCGTGCCGCGCATCCGCGACCGGCTGGCGGCCATGGGCCTGGACGTGCCACTGGTTGGCGATTTCCATTTCAACGGCCACCGTCTGCTGGAGAAGCATCCGGCCTGTGCCGAAGCGCTGGCCAAGCTGCGAATCAACCCCGGCAACGTCGGCCGCGGCAAGAAGCGCGACCCGCAGTTCGCCGCCATGATCGAGGCGGCCTGCCGCTACGACAAGCCGGTCCGCATCGGCGTTAACTGGGGCAGCCTGGACCAGGACCTCCTGGCCCGCATGATGGACGACAACGCCCGCCTGCCGCAGCCGCTGGAAGTCATCGAAGTAATGCGCGAGGCGGTCATCCAGTCGGCACTGCAGAGCGCTGCCAAGGCGGAGGAATGGGGGCTGAGGCACGACCAGATCATCCTGTCGTGCAAGATGAGCGGGGTACAGGACCTGATCGCCGTCTATCGCAGCTTGGCCGCCCGCTGCGACTATCCGTTGCACCTGGGGCTGACCGAAGCCGGCATGGGCTCCAAGGGCATCGTCGCTTCGACCGCGGCACTGGCGGTGCTGCTGCAGGAAGGCATCGGCGACACCATCCGCATCTCGCTCACGCCCGAGCCCGGCGAATCGCGCACCAAGGAAGTGGTGGTGGCCCAGGAAATCCTGCAGACCATGGGGCTGCGGGCCTTCACCCCGATGGTCACCGCCTGCCCCGGCTGCGGCCGCACTTCCAGCACCTTCTTCCAGGAACTGGCCGAGCGCATCCAGAACCACGTCCGCGAGAAGATGCCGGAGTGGCGCAATCACTACCCCGGTGTCGAGAACATGACCCTGGCGGTGATGGGTTGCGTGGTCAACGGCCCCGGCGAAAGCAAGCATGCCAACATCGGCATCAGCCTGCCCGGCACCGGGGAAGTGCCGGTGGCGCCGGTCTATGTCGATGGCGAGAAAACCGTCACCCTCAAGGGCGATCATATCGCCGATGAATTTCAGGCCATCATCGACGACTATGTTCACCGCAAGTACGGCACCGCCAGTTGAGCTCCCCCTCTGCCGACTCCACGTCTGGTAGAAGCTGCTCCCTTACCTGCTAATGATCTAGCCGCCTCCGGGCGGCTCCCAGACCAAAAGAAGCTCGGGGTAAGGGCGCGTCTACAAGGTTTCCCGTAACAGCAATACCCGATGCACTTCGCGGCGCAGCATGGACAGCGCGGCGAGGTCTTCTATAGTGACTGTTATCTGTGTTGATCCTGTCGGAGACGCCCAACGGAAGGGAGTATTCGCCGCATGGAATTGCAGAGCGAACGGCAACTGCCTTGGCCACGCCAGCGCGTCTGGAGCGCGCTGAACGACCCCGGACTCCTGCAGCAGTGCATTCCAGGCTGCGAGTCGATGGAAGCCATCGGCGATTATCAATACCACGCCCTGGTACAGGCCAAGGTCGGGCCGGTCAAAGCCCGCTTCCGTGGCCAGGTCAGCATCGCCGACCTGATCCCGCCTGAATCCTATATCCTGCGCTTCGAAGGCCAGGGCGGAGCCGCCGGCTTCGCTCGCGGCGAAGCCGAGGTCTATCTACTCGAGCTCGACGGCGGCGGCAGCGCCCTGCGCTACAGCGCGCGCGCCATCGTCGGCGGCAAGCTTGCCCAGATCGGCTCGCGCCTGGTCCAGTCCGCGGCTCGCAAAATGGCGGACGAGTTCTTTGACAATTTCATCACGCAGTTGCAGCGGCTCGAGGACAGTGTCGACCAGCCACAGCAAGAGCAGGCCGAACCGGAAGAAACCGAGAAACGGAACTGGAAGTTCTGGAACGACGCCGGCCAGGGCACTAATTAGCCCGCCCCTATTGCCGGCCAACAAACGACCCTGAATGAACGGCCATAATCAGGAGGAGAGGCCATGAAGGTGTCTATGACCGTGAACGGCAGAGCCGTCGAGGCCGATGCCGACCCGCGCACCACGCTCGTCGAGTTTTTACGCAACCACCTCGCTCTTACCGGTACCCATATCGGCTGCGATACCGGCCAATGCGGCGCCTGCACCATTCATCTGGACGGGCGCGCCGTTAAATCCTGCAGCGTCCTGATCGGCCAAGCCGAGGGCGCCGCAGTCACCACCATCGAGGGCATCGCCGCCAAAGATGGCCTGCACCCGGTCCAGGCGGCGTTCCGCGAGCACCATGGGCTGCAGTGCGGCTTTTGCACGCCGGGCATGGTGATGACGGCTATCGATCTGCTGCAAAACGACCCGGCTCCAAGCGAAACCACCATCCGGCAACAGCTGCAGGGCAATTACTGCCGTTGCACCGGCTATCACAACATCGTCAAGGCGGTCCAAGCGGCTGCGGCCGAGATGAGCGCGCCGCAGGAAGCCTCGACTCAGATGAAGGAGCAGTTGGCATGAACCAGACTGGTATCGGCAAGTCTGTCAAACGGCGCGAGGACGAGCGTTTTCTGCGCGGCCAGGGCCGCTACACCGACGACATCCGTTTCCACGGCGAGACTTACGCTTATTTCCTCCGTTCGCCGCACGCCCACGCCCGCATCCGCGCTATCGACAGCAGCGCCGCCGAAGCGGCACCCGGCGTGCTGGCGGTTTTCACCGGCGGAGACCTCAAGGCCGACAAGGTCGGCGGCCTGCCCTGCGGCTGGCTGATCACCGACGTCGACGGCAACCCGATGAAGGAACCGCCCCACCCACCGCTGGCCCAGGATAAAGTCCGTTACGTCGGCGACCACGTCGCCGTGGTCATCGCCGAGAGCTACCTCCAGGCCAAGGACGCCGCGGAGCTGATCAAGGTCGACTACGAAGAACTGCCGGCGGTCACGGCAACGCCGCAGGCGCTGGCTGCGGATGCGCCCAAGGTGCACGACGAGCTCGACGACAACTGCTGCTACGTCTGGGCCATCGGCGACAAAGCGAAGACCGATGCCGCCTTCGAGCAGGCCCACCACATCACTCAGCTGGACCTGGTCAACAACCGGCTCATTCCCAACGCCATCGAGCCGCGCGCCGCCATCGCGCTGTACTCGCCGGGCGAGGATCGCTACACGCTCTACACTACCTCGCAGAATCCGCATGTGATCCGTCTGCTGATGTGCGCCTTCGTGCTCGGTCTGCCGGAGCACAAGGTGCGGGTGGTGGCGCCAGACGTCGGCGGCGGCTTCGGCTCGAAGATTTTCCACTACGCCGAGGAAGCCGTGCTGACCTGGGCCAGCCGCAAGGTCGGCCGGCCGATCCGCTGGACCGCAGAGCGATCGGAAGCTTTTCTCTCGGACGCGCATGGCCGCGACCATGTCACCCACGCCGAGCTGGCGCTGGATCAGCAGGGCCAGTTCCTCGCGATGCGGGTGCGTACCACGGCCAATCTCGGCGCCTATCTGTCGACCTTCTCCACCAGCGTGCCGACCATCCTCTATGCCACCCTGCTGGCCGGGCAGTACAAGACGCCGCAGATCCACGCCGAGGTCACCGGGGTCTTCACCAACACCGCGCCTGTGGACGCCTACCGCGGCGCCGGCCGGCCGGAGGCGACCTTCGTGGTGGAGCGGCTGGTGGCCCAGGCCGCCCGCGAGATGGGGCTGAGCCAGAGCGAGATCCGCCGCCGCAATTTCATTCCCAAGGACGCTTTCCCGTACAGCACGCCGGTCGGACTCAGCTACGATGTCGGCGACTACGAGGCGACCCTGAACCGGGCGGAAGAACTGGCCGATGTAGCCGGTTTCGAGCAGCGGCGGCTGGCTGCAGCCAGCTACGGCAAGCTGCGCGGACTGGGGTACTCCACCTACATCGAGGCCTGCGGGCTGGCGCCGTCGCAGATCGCCGGCTCGCTGGGGGCGCGCGCCGGACTCTACGAATCCGGCGAAATCCGCCTCCACCCGACCGGCAAGGTCACGGTCTTCACCGGCTCTCACAGCCACGGCCAGGGCCACGAAACTACTTTCGCCCAAGTGGTTTCAGAGCGGCTCGGCGTGCCGTTCGAGGACGTCGAAATCGTCCACGGCGATACCGACAGAGTGCCCTTTGGTATGGGCACCTACGGCTCGCGCTCCATTGCGGTCGGCGGCGCGGCGCTGATGAAAGCGCTGGATAAGATCATCAACAAGTCGAAGAAAATCGCTGCCCACATGCTGGAGGCCGCTGAAGCCGACATCGAGTTCGATAACGGCCTGTTCCGGGTGGCCGGCACCGACCGCCAGCTGACCATGGCGGAGGTGGCCTTTTCCGCCTACGTGCCGCACAACTATCCGCTGGCCGAGATCGAGCCCGGGCTGGAAGAAACCGCCTTCTACGATCCCAGCAACTTCACCTACCCGGCCGGCAGCCACATCTGCGAGGTCGAGGTGGACCCGGAAACCGGTCAGGTACAGGTGGTCAACTTCACGGCGGTGGACGACTTCGGCAACGTCATCAATCCGATGATCGTCGAAGGCCAGGTGCATGGCGGGCTGGCGCAAGGCATAGGCCAAGCGCTGTTGGAAGGCTGCGTCTACGATCCGCAAAGCGGCCAACTCGTCACTGGCTCCTACATGGACTACACCATGCCGCGTGCCGACGACCTGCCCAGCTTCCAGGTCGATATGCACGGCACGCCCTGCACCCACAACCCCCTAGGCGTGAAAGGCTGCGGCGAGGCTGGCGCCATTGGCGCTCCGCCGGCGGTCATGAACGCCATTCTGGATGCTCTCGCCCCGCTCGGCGTCAGCCAGCTCGACATGCCGGCCACGCCCAGCCGTGTCTGGCAGGCGATCCAGCAGGCCAAGCAGCGGCAAGCCGCCTAAGGAGGAAAACAGCATGTACAGCTTCAATTTCCATCGTCCGGAAAGCCTGAACGACGCTGCCAGCCTGCTACGCGGCACCGACGA